>JBCBDH010000059.1:0-16205 GCA_038529855.1 Bacteroidota bacterium
ATTTTAACCTAAAAATCGGCACTAAAGATAAGATTATAATCCAAAAATTTTGGAAAGTGATGTGGAAGAGCGAAGAGAAGTGTAAGTTCTTTCGGACAGTGAGCCAAAAGCATGGCCACTATCCGAAAGAGTTGGTTTTTGATGTATTGTGTGTTTCCTAGATGGCTTCCGCCTTGTCAAAAAAATACTAGAGTGGTTTGGACTCCCAAACGACTTCTTCTTTGGGTGTGCAAATCATATTCAATGGAAAGGAAAGGAAAAAGGTTGTGCCCTCGTCTAGCTTGGAATCGACCCATATCTGGCCTTCGTAGCGTTCGACGATCTTTTTACAGGTAGCCAATCCGATACCCGAGCCTTCGTATTCGACACGGGAGTGCAAGCGGCTAAATGGGGCAAAGATGCGTTGGACATTTTCTTTATCCATACCAATTCCATTATCACTAATTTGGATGAGATATTCGTCATTGAGCATTAATGCCTCAATTTTGATTTTGGGTTTCGTCCCCTTCTTTTGAAATTTGATGCCATTGGCAATAATATTTTGAAAGAGCTGTGTGAAGGGGGTGAAGTGACCGTAAACGGTAGGCAGCTCTCCACTGATGATTTTACTTTCGGTTTGTTGTATGGTGCTGTAAAGGTTGTTTTGAACAGAGAGGAGTACATCGTTCAGATCAATCGCTTTTTTGGGCTGATTCTCCATTCCAGCCCGAGCATAGGTGATCAAATCCTCTAGTAAGACGGTCATGCGTTTAGCAGCATCTCGGATAAAGTGGAGGAATTCCTGTTTTGATGGATCGTCGTCGATTCTGCGGGCCAGCAATTCGCTAAAGCTACTGATGGTGCGCAGGGGCTCTTTCATATCGTGGGAGGCGACACTGGCAAACTGTTGTAATTCCTTGTTGACTTTCATCAGTTTTTCCTGCGCTTTTTTCTTCTCTGTAATGTTACTGACAACTGCTACAGATTCATAGAATACGCCATTTTTATCATACAAAGCCGTTACGGATACCAACACCTCTATTTGTTCTCCGTGTCGAGCGTACAGGGTATGTTCGAGATTAAAGGTCGTCAATTTTTTGTTTATCATTTGATTCATCGCCTCCTTGTAGGCTTCAATCTTCTGATGGGGGGATATATCACATAGGCTTAGGTGTTCTAATTCTTGCTCCGTATAACCCAGCAATTGGCAAAAGGCGCGATTGATCTTAGTAATGTTCAGATATTGATCAGTTGTTAATACGCCAAGGCTGTTGTTTTCAAAAAGGGTTCGATAGCGCATTTCCCCTTCTTGTAGTGCCCGAACCGCTTTTTGTCGTTCTAGAGCTTCTGCCTCAATTTGAAGATTGATCTTGCGCATGGCGATCTCCTTTTCTTTTATCTGTGTGATGTCTTCGATGTACATCAAATAGCCTTGAATGTCTTCCTGCTGATCGAGTAATGGGATAAAGGAAGTTCGACCATAGCGCGGAGCTTGATCAAGTACACTATTGATATCATCAAAGCAGATGCTCGCTTTGTTTTGCTGGACTTCTGCCAGTAAATACTGGTAATCTTCAAAGATCTTTTCTCCAAGAACTGATTGTAAGGACTGCCCCTTCAGTTCTGATGAAGACAGTCCAAACCAGTTTTGGAAGTGGGGATTTAGGTAAATAACCTCATAGTTTTTGTTGATGTAAGCGATACTAGCAGGGAGGCAATTGGCTAGAAAGGTTAGGTGTCTTTGGAGTTTGTCTGTTCGATTGTTGGCGTCTTCTACTTCGTTTTCTTTTTGTACAATTAAGGTGGCTTGTTGGTGTATGGCTTGTTGAAATTGGCTGATGATCCAGTAGAGGGGTATGCACAAACCAATACTTAGCAGGGCGATGGCCCATAGCGGAGCGGCATTGGTAAAGGCGATACCCCAAATGGCTAGACAAATGGTGAGGTAGATAGTGCTCAGTATTGCGGCACTATTTCTCCTAGTTAATGGCCAAAGGTTTTTGTTACTTCGTTGCTGCATGTAGACGTTCGCTTTGTAGGGAGGACAAAATGATGGGAGTAGCAAAATTTTAAGAGGTTGGGAGAAAATAGTTCGGCTTTGTGAGGAGGTTGGGCGCCTAAGGATGCTGAGTGCATATAGCCATGTGCAACATTCGTACCAAAGCGGATGTCACGAATAAATTAAGAAGCAAAATATGCCGAAAAAAGGGGCTAAGATTGAAAAATTGAGGGGCTTGTGACAAGCAAAATGCTAGATTTTTTGCTTAGCCCCAAGCTGTATAAGGGGAAATTTTATTTTTTGTGAAACAATTCTGGGTGCCTAATTTTCTTCGGCCCATTCCATTTCGATCTGTCGTTTAGCCAAATCTGCCCGAGTGATCTTCACCATAACTGGATCGCCCATCCTCAGTCGCTGCCCGCTCCTCTGCCCAACTGCACTCAATCGGCCGTGGCTGATCTCAAAAGCCTCCTCCATTTTTTCAAAGCTGATCATCCCTTCACATTTATTGTGTTCCAATTCTACAAAAATCCCTCTATCGTGAAAGCCAGAGATCAGCCCAGGAAAGACTTCCCCAAGGTGTTTTTCGATGTACTCCACCTGTTTGTAGCGAATAGATTCTCTTTCCGCATCCGTTGCTCGTCGCTCCTGCTTGGATACATGTTGGCATTGCTCCTCTAGTTCCTCCTGCTTGACGCGATAAACATCCTGAAGATTTTTTTCTAAAATGCGATGGGCCAATACGTCTGAATAGCGCCGTATAGGAGAGGTGAAGTGCGTATAGTATTCAAAGCCCAGCCCATAGTGACCAATATTATCGGTAGAATATTCCGCCTTAGCCATCGTGCGGATGGCCATGGGTTCGAGTAGTTTGAGTCCATTGTTTTCCCGCGCAGCCATGGCTAGGCGATTAAAGGATTCAGAGATATTGGCGGGGCTGTCCAAATTCATTTGGAAATCCAGCTCTTTGGCAAAAAGGGCCAATTCGCTTAGGCGCTCCATATTGGGCGTATCGTGAACGCGATAGACAAATGGGATTTCTCGGCCAGTTCTTAGCTTGGCAATATAGGCCGCTACTTTTCTATTGGCTAAAAGCATAAAGTCTTCAATGAGCAAATGGGCATCCTTGCGCTCTTTCACAAAGACATCAACTGGCGTGCCCTCTTCATCGAGTTTAAACCGTACTTCCTCCGCTTCGAAGGAGATGGCACCGTTTTTATAGCGCTGTTTCCTCAGTGCTTTGGCTAGTTCGTTGAGCTTTTTGAGTTCTTCGGCAAAATCACCCTGCCCGCTTTCCAATACCTTTTGTGCCTCTCCATAGGCAAATCGACGATCCGAATGGATCAAGGTTTTTCCAAACCATTCTTTCCGCAGTTTACCTTCTTTTGAAAATTCAAATACAGCGGAGAAGGTTCGCTTGTCTTCATTGGGACGTAGCGAGCAAAGCTCATTGGACAATCGTTCGGGCAGCATCGGCAGTACCCGATCGACCAGGTATACAGAAGTTGAGCGGCGGTAAGCTTCTTTATCTAGTGCTGTGCCTGGATGTACATAATGGGTGACATCGGCAATATGGACGCCCACCTCATAAGCTCCATCCTCCAAATGACGAAGGGATAGGGCATCGTCAAAATCGCGAGCGTCGACGGGATCTATAGTGAAAGTGGTCACGTCTCGCATATCTCTACGATTATTGTATTCTTCCTCTGTCAAGTCTTCGCTAAGAGCTTGTGCTTCCTTCATCACTTCCTCAGAGAACTCTAATTCGAAGCCATTATTGATCAGAATGGACTTCATCTCGATGTCATTGCTACCGACGGCTCCCAGCGCAGAGGTAATCACGCCAATGGGGCTATGGTGTTTGCGCGTTGGCCATTTGACGATTTTAACCACCACCTTATCACCATCCTGGGCTTGATTTAGATCGTCCAAATCGACATAGATATCTACGGGCATATTGAGTCGATCAGGGATGACGATGGCGTATTTTCTACTGATGTGTAGGGTGCCGAGAAAATGATCGGTTGCTCTTTCCAGTACTTTGATGACTTTGCCTTCTGGGCGATGGCGTCCTCTTCTTTTCTTTACGGAAATGCGAACTCGATCTCCATTGAGGGCGGCATTGAGGTCTTTGGCGGAAACATAGACATCGTTTTCCAGGTCGGCACAAATGATATAGGCGGAACCAGTGCGCGTCATATCTACATCTCCTTCGTGGATGCTTTCTTCGACTTGATCGGAGGAGCCATTTTGGTTAAACTGGTATTTGTGATCAGCGAGGGCGACGAGTTGCTGCTCTTCAGCTAGTTGGGAGAGGGCATAGGAAACGGAATCCTTATTATTGGCGATTTTAAGTTTTTTGATGACTTGTTTGGCGGTAAAACGTTTTTTGGCGTGACGGCGAAAAATCTTAAATACTTCTCTTTTTAATTGATTGCTAGATAGTTTTTTGCCTTTGACAGTGGTTTTCTTTCTTCTTTTAGACATGCTTTGTTTGTTCGTTAACTGGCCTGGGCCAGGTGTTTACTTTTGGGATCAAAAGGTCCAGACCTAATAAAATACTTTAGGTGGATGCAGAGTCGCACTCAATTCATAGGAAGAATCTGACCGGTGGGATGTAATTCCAGCTTTAGCATTTGGCTGGAGGTAGGGTCGTAATCTTTATCAGTTGAGGCCACGCCACCCACAATATGAATGATCCAATCATCGTCAATTGTGGCCACTGATTGAGCTAACACCTTTCCTTTTGCTTTGGTTCCGGCAATCCCTTTTTTATCAATGATGGCTCCTTTTTTGGTGAAGGTAAGTAAGGTGTATTCATATTGAAGTAAACTGGCCTTCCAATAGACAATGGCGTGAAAGTCAGGTGTATCAGGAACTCGAAAGCAGGGGATGTACTCCGTAAATTCGTCTACTTCTTCGCCTTCGATATTGGTAATGAACTGCTGGATCATCAAGGCGGGGAGGGGTTCATTATTTTCAGAAAAGGTATGATGGGTATCTGCCCCAAGCGTGACAGGCAGTTCGATTTCCGGAAACTTTTCCAGGAAATGCTCAAAAGCGATACTTTGTTTCTTCTTCATAAGCGTTTGGCTAAGGCTCTATTTCGCGTAGGAGAGCTGGTTTTGAGCAAAGTTCGGCAAAAAACATAAAAGTAAAGCATTGAAGGTCAAGGAAATGATAGTTTAATTTTAACAGTATAGAATCATTCTAAATAAAGTTCTGTCACGGGGCTACGACCAAACTTCTATTGGGTAAATGGCATTTAATGAATAAATTTGTAGCGATTAAAACAAACGAAACTATATGAATTGGTTTGTACATTTCTTGACCTCATCGATTGGTCGGAAAGTAATAATGAGCTTAACGGGCCTATTCTTGATATCCTTTTTATTGATTCATTTGATTGGTAACTTACAATTATTGTATGATGATGGTGGACAGCAGTTTAACCTGTACGCCAAGTTTATGACCACCAATCCCGTGATTAAGACCGTGTCTTATCTGCTTTATGCCTCTATTTTGCTTCACGCCATACAGGGCGTTTTCTTATGGCGGCAAAATGTAGCCGCGAGGGGAAAACAGCGCTATGCGGTTAGCACAGGTGCCAATTCTAGCTTTGCTTCTAGAAGTATGGGCTGGTTAGGTGTGATAATTTTTGTATTTTTATTAATCCACATGTATCAGTTTTGGTTCAAGATGAAAATTGGTGCTTTGGAATTTGTAGAGTATGAAGGCGTGGAGGTAAAAAACTTGTACGAGCCTGTGGCGCTGGCTTTTAGCAATCCCTTTTTCGTGATTTTCTATGTGGCGTCTATGATTGTTATTGCGCTGCACCTATATCACGGTTTTCAATCGGCATTTCAGACTTTAGGTCTCAACCACAGGAAGTACACGCCTCTGATTAAATCTTTAGGAGCGATTTTTTCTGTACTTGTTCCATTGGGATTTGCCATTATACCTATATTCTTTTTCTTAATGCGATAAGTCAACTGGGTTTGCACCAGCGGACTTTTAGCAAAAAATAATCAGCGTATGGTTTTAATAAATAAACAGAAGGTCGAGTTAGATGCTAAAGTTCCTCAGGGAGAACTAGATGAAAAATGGACCAAATACCGTTCGACGATGGATCTCGTCGCCCCTAACAACAAGCGTCGCATTGAGGTGATTGTTGTTGGAACTGGTTTGGCGGGAGCCTCTGCTGCCTCCACGCTGGGAGAATTGGGATATAATGTTAAGTGTTTCACTTTTCACGATAGTCCTCGTCGAGCACACAGTATTGCTGCTCAAGGGGGTATTAATGCGGCTAAAAACTATCAAAACGATGGGGATAGCGTCTATCGCCTATTTTACGATACGATTAAGGGAGGCGATTACCGCTCTCGTGAGGCCAATGTACATCGCCTGGCTGAGGTGAGCCGCAATATCATCGACCAAGCAGTGGCACAAGGGGTGCCTTTTGCAAGAGAGTATGGCGGCTTATTGGCCAATCGCTCTTTTGGAGGGGTTCAGGTCTCTCGTACCTTCTATGCTCGCGGGCAAACTGGTCAGCAATTGCTACTGGGCGCTTATCAGTCGCTCTCTCGTCAGATTTCTCTTGGTAATGTTGAAATGTTCAATCGCCACGAGATGCTTGATTTGGTACTTATTGAGGGCAAAGCACGTGGTATCATTACCCGTAATTTGCTTACAGGTAAGTTAGAGCGTCATGCTGCGCATTGTGTCGTTTTGGCCACAGGAGGGTATGGTAATGTATACTATTTATCAACTAATGCCATGAATTCCAATACGACTGCTGCCTGGCGGTCGGTTAAGCGCGGTGCTTTTATGGCCAATCCCTGTTATACGCAAATTCATCCTACCTGTATTCCCCAGTCTGGTGAATACCAGTCTAAGTTGACCCTGATGTCAGAGAGTTTGCGTAATGATGGTCGGGTTTGGGTACCTGCAAAAAAAGAAGATGCAGTAGCGATTCGCGAGGGTCGTAAAACGGCTAATGATATCCCAGAAGAAGATCGGGATTATTACCTGGAACGTCGTTATCCAGCTTTTGGAAACTTGGTGCCTCGTGATGTGGCTTCTCGTGCAGCTAAAGTGGAATGTGATAAGGGACATGGCGTTGTTTCGACTGGATTGGCGGTCTATTTGGATTTTGGCTCTGCGATAAAGCGCTATGGTAAGTCAGCGGCGCATTCCCAGGGTATTCACAATCCAGATGAAAAGACCATTATCAAACTTGGAGAAAAAGTAATCGAAGAAAAGTATGGAAACCTCTTCCAGATCTACGAAAAGATTACTGGGGAGAATCCCTATAAAACTGCCATGAAGATTTATCCAGCTGTCCATTACACAATGGGAGGACTATGGGTAGATTATAACCTGGAAACCAATGTGCCTGGTTTGTTCTCTTTGGGCGAGTCTAATTTCTCAGACCATGGAGCGAACCGATTAGGGGCTTCTGCTTTAATGCAAGGACTGGCAGATGGTTATTTTGTTATTCCTTACACGATTGGTCAGTTTCTTTCCAAAGAAATTCGCACGCCTAAGATCAATCCTGATGATCCAGAATTCCGTAAGGCAGAGACGGCAACTAGAGAGCGTTTAGAGAAATTAATCAACATTAAGGGTAGCCAATCTGTTGAAAGCTTCCACCGTCGTTTGGGTAAGATCATGTGGGAGTACTGTGGTATGTCGAGAAGTGCAGAAGGTTTGGTCAAAGGACGCAAGATGATCCGCGAATTGAAAGAGGAGTTCTGGAAAGATGTATTTGTGCCAGGAGATGCTTATGAATTCAATCCAGAGTTGGAAAAGGCAGGTCGCGTGGCCGATTTCTTGGAGTTGGGTGAATTGATGATGGTTGATGCCCTTGATCGAGAAGAATCTTGTGGTGGTCACTTTCGCGAAGAGTACCAAACGCCAGAAGGAGAAGCCTTACGCCGCGATGACCTATACACCTATGTAGCTGCATGGGCTTGGCAGGATGAGGGAGATCCCCTGCTTTACAAAGAAGATTTAACTTTTGATAATGTAGAACTCAAAACGCGTTCCTACAAATAATATTTGTTCAAGAAAGGAGATGGAGATTTACTCTGTCCATTAAAACGACTGTCGAATATGAATCTGACGCTAAAAATATGGAGACAAAAGAACGCCGAAACTAAGGGGGAGCTAAGAACTTACCAGGTAGAGGCGACTGAACACATGTCCTTTTTGGAAATGATGGATGTCCTTAATGAGCAACTAATATCTCAACGGGAAGACCCCGTCTCTTTTGAACACGATTGTCGTGAGGGGATTTGCGGAACCTGTAATATGGTCATCAACGGCCGCCCACATGGTCCACAGCAAGGAACAACGACTTGCCAGTTGCACATGCGCCACTTTAAAGATGGAGATACCATCGTAGTGGAACCCTGGCGAGCCAGAGCTTTTCCCATCATCAAAGACCTCGTGGTCGATCGCTCTGCTTTTGATCGTATCATCCAAGCAGGTGGTTATATTTCTGTCAACACAGGTCAGGCTCAGGATGGTAATGCCATTCCTATTGAAAAGGAAGTTGCTGCGGAGGCTTTTGACGCTGCTACATGTATTGGCTGTGGCGCCTGTGTGGCAGCTTGTCCAAATGCTTCGGCCATGTTGTTTACCTCTGCTAAGGTCTCTCACCTAGCCCTAATGCCTCAAGGTGAAGTAGAGTCTAGCCGCCGCGTTCTCAATATGATTAATCAAATGGATGAAGAAGGCTTTGGTATGTGCTCCAATGTTGGCGCTTGCGAAGTAGAATGTCCAAAAGAGATTTCTATTGAGAATATTGCCAGGATGAATCGGGAGTATGTAGCTGCGGCGATTGGGTCGAAGAGGACGGTTTAGGAGCCCTTAATTGTCTCCTGTGGTTCAAAAAAAATAGCGGAATGATAGGCTACCTATCTTTCCGCTATTTTTTTGTTTCAGCAGATGAAATAAATGAATATTTTAATACGAATAATACAATAATTACTATCAATACGGTGTTTTATAAGTGTAATTTGTTCGATGATTTAAATTTTTATCGAAAAATTGCTAAAATTTTAGATAAAAGGAATTATTCTTTACACATTTGGGTTACTCCTAATGTACCATTCAAAGACATCAGTTAATTAGGCGCCTTCCTCTATTGATGTTATTAGCAAAAACGAGCGTGTAACAGTTAAACAGCAGCAGTAATGCTGCGAGAGACAACAAAAAATTTATTGCATAACTAATGAAACGGTCTACCCAATGGCCATTGTCTTGGTCGTGGGGAGTGCTTTTATGAGCTAGATCGGTTCTATGAAAACAAAAGCTTTATGAAGTTGCTGTTCAGGGTCTTCTATGGATCCATGTCTTGTTTTTTTACCATCCGATTTTTCTCTTTTTGTTTAATTTTTCTGCTTCATGTCCTTTCCTCTTTTGGACAAGCAGTGAACAATCTTAGTGGAGATGTGGTCATGCCACCACCCAATGCGGCCAGTTTAGGTAAGTACGGTGATATTCCAGTGACCTATTACACGGGGGTGCCGAGTATTGGTGTACCCATTGCTACGCTAAGCGAAGGTCCAATTGCCGTCCCTGTCCATTTAAGTTTTCATGCTTCTGGTCTAAAAGTAGCGGAAATGGCTTCTTGGGTTGGGCAAGGATGGAGTCTAAGTGCTGGTGGAATGATTAGCCGTACCGTGCAGGGGCTACCTGATGAAGGGGCTTATGGTTATTATGCCAATGCTAGAGCTTTTGATACGGTAGCCGTAGCTAATAGTGGTTCTAATAGTTGTGGCATTTGGAATTACAGTAGTAGTGCCGATTTGCAAGCGGCCTTTAACAACCAGCTAGATACCGAACCCGATATCTTCTCTTTCAATTTTGGTGGTTATTCAGGGAAATTCTATATGCAACAAGGACAAGCTCCTGTCCTTATTCCCAAACAAGACCTCAAAATCGAGGTAGATTATTGTAGCAATCCTACCTCTACTACTTGCTTCCAAAGCTTTACCATAACGACACCTGATGGAACGCGTTACATCTTTGGTCAATTACCTGGCGATGGACCAAATCAAAACAGCAATAATGTAGCGATTGAAACTTATACCTCTTCTGCCGCAGATGGAAGCACCATTAATCCAGTTGCCACGACTTGGTATTTGCGAAAAGTAGAGGCTGCCACTACAGACCAATGGATCAAACTGGACTATGTCAATGAAAAATACAGCTATCGAACCGCTCGCTCCTGTTCGGGTGGAGGCTATGATGATACTTGTGATGAACCTCGCTTGACCTATATTGATGGTAAACGACTGGTCAAAATTTATAATGACCGACAGTATATTGAGTTTATGGCGAATACGGATCGCGAGGACTTACATCCCTACAATAACCAGCCTGTAGCTAAGCGATTGGATGAGATTCGCGTCAATATTGGAACCAATAAATACAAGCGTTTTGAACTAAGCTATGATTATTGGGAAGATAATACAAATTACGCACAGACTGGAAATTATGTGGATGAAAACAAGCGGCTTCGCTTGCTTTCTGTTCAAGAAAAAGCGCAAAACGACACACAGGCTATTCCTCCTTATACCTTTGTTTATCATACCAGAGACGGCGCTCCCAATTACCTCCCTCAGCGTTTGTCTCGTGCTGTAGACCACTGGGGTTTCTATAATGGGGCAGATGCAAATAACAACCATGCTGGGATTAATATGCCACTGATCAATGAGGAGACCTATTTTATTGATACAGATGAGCTATTCAATAACTGTCGGTATCAATTTGTAGGCCCCTTGCCATTTACGGCGCCAGGTATTGCCAATCGAGAATCGGATGAGGCTTCTATGCTTTTGGGAAATATTAAACAAATTAATTATCCCACTGGAGGCTATACAGCATTTGCTTTTGAAGCGAACGACCAATTTCGTAGTGAGACGCAGACGATTCAACTGGTCAGGGAATCGCGTCCTTGTGGTAATTTTGATGTGTATTCTTCTGTTTTTAGATTCAATAATCAAGGAGAGTTGAATGATGCTACTTTTGAAGCGCTTTCTGATGCAGTGGCTTGCCAGCCTAATGATCCTTATGTGTTTACGGTGGAGTTGACTGAACCTGGAAATAGTAATCCCGTAGGAACCTATGTCTTGCAAGGGGCTAGTTCTGCTTTACCCATGTCAGATCAAGGAACGCTCAGCACGATCTTTCCTAATGCTATGCCCAATGTAGATTACAGACTGCGTTTGATTAGCCCAGATATTCCAGCTAGTTTTGAGATCAATACCATTCGTACGACAGAGGATAATATTGCTGTTGGTGGTCTGCGCGTCCAGCAAATTCGTTCACATGATGGCCTGGAAAGTGCCAGAGATATCATCAAAACCTATTCTTATCGGGAATCCTCCAATCCCACTCGTTCCAGTGGCCAATTATACCAAATGCCCCAATATTGGCTTCACGATTGGTTTGGACAAATCAATAGCAATGGAAGTGCTGGTACGAATCAGCTGGCGCCAAATCTGTACTACGATAATAGTATTGTGCCCCTAAGTTCTTTTGATGGTTATCACATTGGCTATCTGCGGGTGGTGGAACAACATTCCTTGAGTGGGCAAAGCATTTACAGCTATGAAGATGAGCGAGCTCCTACTGAACCTTTTTCTCCCAATGTCCGTGAAAATAATTTTTATCCCATTCCGCCTGCCCCTTATCGTAAAAAGGCTGGTCAAGTTTACCAAAGTTCGCATTGGGGAAGTGCTGGGGCCATTGCCTCAGAAGTGAATACCGTTAATAATGATCCTTATGAGCAAAATGCCGATTTCTTTATCAAAACGGGGTACATCAGTCGGGGAAGTGCGGGCGCATTGCCTGTTTGGAATGCCTATTACATTCGCACGGGTATTTATCGACTAGCTAGTGTACAAAACACCCGTGACGGCGTCGTGGTCAATACAACTTATGATTACAATACCAATGGCGATCATTTGGCACCTGTAGCGATGACAATGATCAATTCAGATGATAAAGTTCATCGCACGGCATACCAATATGCCCATGAATTGGGAAATCAAGTAATGATTGATGCTCATATGATTGGTATCCCCTTAGAACAAAAAAAGTATGTAGATGGCCAATTGCAAGGGGGAGGTAAGTTAGTGTATGATGGTAGTAGTGGTCATTTACAAGCTCATCAATACTATGAAATACTTAAAGATGATTCAGAATTACTTCGGGTAACCATGAACTATAATCCAGATGGAACGCCATTAAGTAAAACCAATCGCGGCTATGCCGCTGAAATTTATACTTGGGATAATTATCGCTTGACCCAAAAAAGCTATTTGAATTTCCAATGGGATTTTAATTACAAGAGCAACAGCTATTTAATGAAGGATGCATCTGATATCAACCAGATTGGCAGTACCTATCGTTATGATGGCTTATTTCGTTTAACAGAGCAAACGAGTCGTAATGGTGGTTTATACAGTACGCTTACTTATCACTACAGTATGCCTAGTTGGGTACGGACTTATCAGAGCGAGAATAATCTAGCACAACGCAATTATATAGATGGTCTGGGAAGGCCCCTACAAACGCTTTCTGAGCAGTATGGGCCTGGGATGGAGGATGTAGTTCATAATGCAGTGGAGTATGATGCAGATGGGCGAATCATCAAGCGCTTTCAACCCTTTGAGGGAGCTGGAGCCTATGCCGCGGGTGGTGGAGCATTTGATCGCTATGCTTATGAAGACAATCCTTTGAGTAGAGAGATCAGTCGCAATTTTGCAGGAGGTGGAAGTATAGGAACCTTTTATACTGCTAACAGTGCTGGGGACGCCGTTAATAATTATCATGTTGCTCAGGCGGGAGCCATTTATGCGAGTGGGACGCTTTACAAAGTGATCGTCACGGATGAAAAAGGACATCCTACAGAAACCTATACGGATAAAATTGGTCGGACCATTTTGGTGCGAAAATATTGGGATGGCCAAAAGGTTGATACTTATTACCTCTATGATGATCGAGATAATTTAGTGGAGGTGGTGCCGCCAGATGCAGGTGGGCCAGGGAATGCTAAGGTCAATTATTTATATGGCTATGATCTTCGCAATAGGATGATCAGTAAGCGACTACCAGGAGCTAATCCGCAAAGTTTTGATTACAATGATCGCGATGAACTAGAGCGTAGTTCAGATGGTAATGGTAATATTTTATTTTATGAGTATGATGGGCATGGGCGGGATACGATTGTAAAATTGCAATTACCAGGGGAGTTGATTCCAGTGAAAAATCCTATTCTCTCTAAAACCTATGATCAAGGGGTGGGGGCAATAGGTAAATTGTCGAGTAGCAGTGCTGCGATTTTAAAACCATTGGGTGTAACTAATACAGGCTTGACGACGGAGTATCGCTATGACAATTTGGGGCGTTTGGTCAATGTCAATGAGCAGACCTTTATGGGTGGAACACACCTCACTGGTACGGGTTATGAAGGCGCGACAGATCGGGTACGTAGGCAGAGTATCGCTTATGGGCCTTTCTCTTATGCCAAGCGCTATCGCTATGATCACGTTGGGCGCGAAACGCATTATTTCCATAAAATGGTTCGTGGTTCGGTAAGGGATATGCCCACCTATCCGCTTCGCGTCAGTAGTTATAATATCAAGGATGAGTTGACAGGAAAAAGTCTATCAGGTTTGCAAAGCATCAATTACAGTTATGATCTACGAGGTCGACTCATTACCATCAATAAGCTGCCATTGGTCTTTGATGCAGAATTGATGCCTGAAGACCCCTGCGGTGGTGGCGGCGGTGGCGGCGGCGATAATCCATTGGATAGCTTGGCTTGTGGGGATGTACAAGTAAGTCTTGAGGACTTCCTAGACATTCGTTTTGAAGCCAGTAATCTAGATGTCAATTGTTATGATCCCTGTGATGACCCTGAACCACCTTTACCAACTTGCGACTATTTCACCAGTGTGAATTTTAATCCAATTAGCAGTATTCAGGATACGGCAATAAATGAACTTATCCTATTCAATCCCGCTTTGGACATCAATGATCCTGCGACGGCCGCCACAATTAGGGATTCTATAGCTCGCTTTTTGGATTTAAATGAGCATATCTATGACGATGTCATCGTTCAGGCAGCTTCTAGTGGTGGTTTGGATATTAGAATAGAAGGTTCCTCTTTCAATTTTGGTTTTATCACGGGAGGAATGGAAAATCGCCAACCATTTATGGATAATTGTTCTATCCAACAGCCCACGAGTGCCCAACAAGTCGCTAATCAAACACTGGCGCTTGGTCAAGTTGATCAAATTATGGCAAGTATAGACCCCAATACATTGACCTATCCTGTTACGCTTTACCATGTTAATTTATATGAAGGGGAAGAAAGGCTGTTATTGGCTGAGGAGTTGTCTTTACTACCTGGAGCAGCGGATATTGATAAATGTGAAGAATTTCCTGGGGTCAGTTCGACCACAGCGGTCAATACAGGGACGCAGGTTCAGACGATGAGTTTTGGTCAAATTCTAAATGCCCGCAAAACCAACAATAAGCTCAATTTTGAGGCGCCCTCTATTTGCATTGATGATCCAAGAGGAAATTGTCGGATTCAGAAGCGCTATTATGCTTGGTCTGTTGGAAGTGCTGCCTTGCTTTCTACTGAACTATCCATTGCCTATAATGACCTATTGGCTTACAACTATCCCGTAAAGTATGAGCCCACCAATTCAAAAGTTACGGATAGCGATACTTGGAATATGGATACCCATCAGCATGGAGAAGTGAGCTGGTCTATTGGCCATTCTATTGGAGTGATTCCCCCAGCCAAAGTATATAATTTAACGGTTGCTGTGGAGGGGGATTTTGAACCTCAGGGAGTTGCTTATGCTGCTTTGTACAGCAATGGCGTTTTTGTTCCCATCAATGGAAGCCAGCCTTACCTGACGATTGACTTAACGGGAGGAGAGATACCTGGCTTGACGGTGGATGCCATCACTTCCAAGGAGCAATTGGCTAATCTCCAACTAGTACTACTAAAAACAACAGGTTGTGGTTGGTGGAGAATAGATGGGATAAAGGTAGACCTGGACTATGAGGACCGATGCGATCCCTGTAGTGAAGAGGGGCCCGCCTGTGATGAGCCAGAACGTAGTCTACAAACTGCTTCGCTTGATATCCTGCGTTCCATCATTGCCAATCAGGATACCAACAGCATTGTACTACCAGATACCTTGTATCGTCTTCGTTTTTGTGATAACGAAGAGCTATATGTACTAGGTCAGGAATTGAGCTATATTGAAGGCAGCTATGCCATTATGCAGCAGTTGGTGATGGACCGTTTTGATCGCTTGTATCGAGTGGTGATGGATGAAGTACCTATGGAAATGGATGCCGCTACTTTTTTACTGGCCAGAGGGGGGCATGATTTGTTGATTAATGGGTATGGTTGTCCTGTGGTGCAGGGGTATGAGGCGGCAGACTGTACCTATTCTGTCCGTGTACCCGATTCTAGTACATGGGCATATAAAGTTTTACCTAACTCAAATTTTGTTCGTATAGTTTATGAGCGAGTAACGACTAAAAACTGTGTGGGAGAGAACCCTGTAGAACTCAATCAGGTAAAAGATTCCATACAGATTGCGGTATTTCCACGTAGAGGATTTAGGGCCACTTTGACTGATGGAGGATTCATAGATAGATTAACACTTCATACGCGTTATCAGGGACAAAATGGTACATTAGATGTTATTTTAAATCCGACCCTGGTGATTGGAGCATATCCAGAACTGTCGTCAGATCTTGGCTTTTCGGATCAGGATTTCTATTTGGATTATAATACAAGTGATCGCTATGCTGCCGCTGTAAAAGCCGCCATTGACCAGGCCATAGATAAATGGATAGATGAGAATGATTATCCTAATGTGATTTCTTACAGTAGTGTTTCTAGTTCAGGAGGAATTCTTGGTGGGGTACCTACAACATATATCGAACCTAGATTTATTATATACAATGATCCGATCTCTCCATATGTCACAATTGGCGAAGGTCCTAACTCCAATTTTATTTCCACTGGTGGGATAATCCGAAAAAGAGGAAACGGTCTCCAGAGAAGCCTGACCATCTTTACTGTAACTAAGCATGGAGTTAGGACCTTCGCCAATTGTGACATATGGAGAGATCGGATTATCCCACCAGTGGAAATAAAATTGGGGTTATTGATACA
>JBCBDH010000060.1:0-16200 GCA_038529855.1 Bacteroidota bacterium
TGCTTATCAGTTGCAGCCGAGTTTTATTCCCCGCTACTATATTGGCTACATTGTTCGCGATATTACGATTATCGAATTGGCGCCAACGATTACTTGTTTGGTGCTAGCGGGAAAGGTGGGGTCGAATATGGCTGCAGAGATTGGGGGGATGCGACAAAAGGAGCATATTGATGCAATGGATATCATGGGGGTGAATACTGCGGCCTATCTTATTTTGCCCAAAGTAATTGCTGCGGTCTTTGTCATTCCACTCTTGGTTTGTGTGGCTAGTTTTGTTAGTATCATTGGTGGTTATATTGCCTCTGTGCCTACTGGTCTAGTCACCAATATCGAATATGTCCAAGGAGTACGGTCCTTTTTTGAGCCTTACTATGTTTTTATGATGTTCGTCAAGGCGGTGGTCTTTGCTTATATCCTAACGACGGTCTCCTGCTATCAAGGCTACTTCGTCAAGGGCGGAAGTATTGAGCTCGGTCAGGCCAGCACACAAGCGGTGGTCTACAGCGATATCCTCATTCTCCTTTTTGATTACCTGATTGCCCTAGTGCTCACCCAATGATTGCCTTATGATACGAGCGGAGCAGCTAAAAAAATCATTTGATGATACTGATGTCCTAAAAGGCATCAGTACGGTATTTGAAAAGGGAAAAACCAACCTGATCATTGGCCGAAGTGGTGCGGGAAAGACGGTATTGCTCAAGCTACTAGTTGGCTTACTTCAACCAACCGAAGGTAATATCTGGTACGACGATATTAATTTTTGTGAACTCAATAAACGCGAGGTACGCGAAATTCGGATGGAGGTTGGAATGCTTTTTCAAGGCTCCGCCCTTTTCGATTCGATGACGGTCGAAGAAAACATCCGCTTTCCCCTCGACATGTTCACCAAAATGACAAGAAAGGAAAAGCTCGACCGAGTCAACTACTGCCTAGAGCGCGTCAACCTGGAAGGAGTCAATCAAAAATTTCCATCAGAAACGAGTGGGGGCATGCAAAAACGCGTAGGGATTGCCCGTGCCATCGTCCTCGAGCCCAAATACCTCTTCTGCGATGAACCCAACTCTGGTCTAGACCCCAAAACAGCTCTCCTCATTGACGAACTCATCAAGGACATCACTGAGGAAAACAACATCACCACCATCATCAATACCCACGATATGAATTCTGTGATGGAGATTGGGGATAATATTGCTTTGCTCCACCAAGGCTATCTGGTCTGGCAGGGGAATAAAAGCGAGGTGCTGGATAGTGATAATGAGACTTTACAAGATTTTATTTTTGCTTCTCCTTTTTTGCAGCGATTGAGAGATTCTGCGCTTAGGAATAAAGAGTAGAACGCTTCGCTGCGAGAAGAGGGAGAACTGATAAGGAGATTGATGCGAGCGTCAATCTCCTTATCAGTTTTTACGCCATTTTCGGAGTGAGCCAATTCACTTCGAGAGGCTGCCCATAGCGGTCAAAAAAAAGCCCATCCAAAAGGATGGGCTCTGTCGATTTCGGTCTCTAAAAAGAAAACTACATGGTTTTGCGTATGCCTTTTTTATACAGTACGATCGCTGCATTCGGTGCTTTTGGACGAATGATTTGATCGAGGTATTTCTTCATTGCTTTTTTGGTGTGGAAGTTAATTTTGATGCAATAGACATATTGCCCATCTTCCAGTTTATCATAATGGATGCCTCCAAATTGTTTGAATAGGGGATGATCCCTTCTCAGTGGGCCAGTCGATTTCGCTAGTTGGATAACATAGCCCTCGTAAGCTGCTGACAGTTTTCGATGGTGGCGATAATAATAAGGTACCCGATCGCTTTTTACGGCTGTTTTTCGTTTAATCCGTTTTTGGGAGGTCTTCTTTTTGGGTGGATCAATCTTGATGTAAGAAAGACTTGGACTCGTTGGGCGATAAGCCTGCTGCGCTTGGATCAGCATTGGGCAAAGTAGCAAAAATAAACCAAGGATAAGCAATCGTATATTCATAAAATGCCTGTTTATCTTTTAGATATAAATATTATAAATTATAATACGTTTATTTCCCATTAGGGTTACACAAATACTCAATCATCTAATTTTCCGCAAAGGGATTGACTGAGTCGCTTACCGCTTTTGGTGCTTCCTCCTCTAGGATTCCATAGATTTTGGACCACTCTGAAGGAGTGGCGCCTGCATTATTAGGAAGTAAAGGCCGATCAAAATCAGCCAATGGTGGAAGTGGCATACTGGCATTGAACAGGTTCAATTCCGTATCACTATCAGCGTGAGGGGGGGCATCAGAAGGCGTTTTGGCCAAAGCCATACAAAGCAGGGAAATCAAAGACAGCCCAATGGCATACAGTAAAAAATATTCCATAGTGTATTAATTGTTCACGGGTGTAAGTAGCCAAAATAAAAAATACCTACTGCCGTGGCAGTAACTTCGGTGATTGGGTAAGTTGGATATAAAGCTCGAAGTCTGAAAAAGGGAATGGATTAAGAATCCATCTCTTCATTAATCGCTTATACTAAGGGATGACGAGAACGTCTGAAGCAAATATAAAATTAGTATTATAAAAATACAAATGTTTAATTTGCTGGTGTGACTCTAGTTTTAAATAATAGAAAAAAATTATGTTCGGTTTTTGACCCTTTGTGGGAAAGTCTATTTGGAGTGAAAAGTAGGGAAAGGTGCTTATTGGGGGTGTTGCGGTGTATAAATGGGTAGGTATGGCCTGTTTTCGAAATAAGAGGAGATGATAAATAAAGGGATAAATGTGACATCAAATTAATTTTCAAAACATTAAAAAAAATAAAATTAATTAAAAATTAAGCTAAAAGATACCCATACGAACGCCGTGTTTTTATTGTTGAGCCTACTTCAGTTCTGCACCATCATAAAGTTCAAACATACTCTGAATAATGATCATTTTTCCCTATCTTTGCGAAACCTTTTTTGCAAGGTATTGTGTTTTTCCATTATCTGCCCGGATGCTGGAATTGGTAGACAGGCATGGTTGAGGGCCATGTGTCCGTATGGGCGTGAGGGTTCGACTCCCTCTTCGGGCACTCACATAGAGAGGTTGTATCAAATCATTGGATACAGCCTCTTCTTATTTAGTCACCCTTCAACCCTAAAAAACATGCAATCCTTTATTCGCTCCCATCGAGTAGCCCTATGGGTTTATGCCTTTATCTTTCTATTTTTTAGTGCTTGTACCAATAATAATGATGTAGGCACTACTGCCCAGAGAATCAACAGGTCTAGTCGTATAGCTGCCAGCCCGCAGGCCAATCAGTTTTATGTAGCACAAGTAGAGGCAGCAGCGCAAAAATTGATTGATGCTACCCCTGTTAGCCAGCGCAGTCAGTTGATTTTTCCCTTTGACAGCACAGCTCGCTATCTGGGAAAGGATACGACAGAGACGCCCTCTTTCTGTGCTGTTTTGGCTTGGTGCCTACCAGGCTGGGGCTTGCAGCAATGCCAAATGTCGCAGGCTCAGCTACAAGCCATGCACCAGTTGTTTAGTCTCTCTCTTTCTGGTGGAGGCTATCAAACACTGACTACCATTCTCAATCGCCAGCGAGTGATTGGTGAAATGGAGGAGGTAGGCGAAACGGCTACAATTCAAAGAGGGGCCAACCAGTATCCCAATCTCCGCGCAGCATCTGTTTTTGATTTGCCTTTTGTCAATAAAGACAGCCTTCGCGATTTTTATGCAAATGTTGGTGGAGGCTTTCCTTCTGACACAGGAGGCTATACCAATTGGGTTTGGAATGCACCTGGTTTGGCCGAGCGCCAGAAGCAATTTTGTGAATATACCCTGGCCATCTTTGGAACGGTTGGTAGTGCAGAATGGGGGTTTCGCTTTGAAGGGCATCACATCACCTATAATATGACTTTTATTCAGGATAGCACCAGTGGAGAGACACACATACATACCACCCCGTTATTTTTTGGTGCCTTCCCCATGTTGATTCCAGAAACGCCCTATGTACCCGAGGATTATCAAAAACAATGGGCCTGGGAAAAAGGACAGGTATTAATGTATAGTGTGGCTCATCATCTCCGACAGTTTTGGTTAGCCTTACCTGCCGCTCAAAGACAAAGGGCCCTAATTGCTCCCGATTCCTTCCCTCAGGCAGGCCCGCTATTGATGGATACGCCTCTGCCCTTTATGATTGCTTCTCTAGACCCTACCGTTGATACTGCTACGATAGATGCTTATCCTCACATTGATCTTCAAGCTAGTGCTTTAAGTGATCAAGCGCGTTGGAGTTTACTCCAAGCTTTTCAGTATTACATTGGTGCCATGAATCCCAATATAGGAGAGGATTATTTGATTCGCATCAATCAGTATCTCCAATCAGATTCTACCCTTACCCTTTCCTGGGCAGGTCGATCCTTGGAAGAAACGGGTTCGCATCACTACAGTTATTTGGCAGTTGGTGATTTACTACTCGAGTTTTTACAAGGCAATCAATTTGCAGTACAACACGATTCTACATTCACGGGTAATCACGTTCACAGTATGCTTCGAGATTTATCTTTTGATTGGGCTGACCCCATGCGACAACATCATCGAGAAGATCATCAGCAGGAGTAATGTAGTCCAAAGCATTTCTTGGGGCTTATCCCTGAGGTAAAATAAAATAAGCTGCTTTAGCGGCAGCAATTATACTACTCCGAGCGGGCGCTACCCAAAAGAAGTTCGTTCAATTATCCACATCACTTAACAGGCGATCAGTTCATTTTGACCAAAAGTCTGTTAAGTGATTTTTTTTGGCTCAGGGCTTTTATTTGGAAAATAATGATTTTATTCTCATCTTGTACTTGAATAAAATGGAACTAGTTTTAATACAAAGATTATTCAAAGGAACCATTTATTCGATTCCTGTCTAATTTTTTCTTCACCTGCTATCAGGTAATTCAGCTGTTTAAAATCACATTTTTTGTAGTCAGCAATTTTTGAGGTGGCTTTGCACACGCCTCCATCCCACCTGTTGAGGTTTTTAAGACCGCCTCAAAAATACGGGAAAGGTATGGACTTAATTGGTTAAGATTTGATTGCGCTCATCTTGCCCTGTCTAAGGTATGCACCCTCCTCAAATCAGTTCGATTTCCTAACAAAAATAGACGTTATATGAATGTTGAAACAACAGTTTGGGCAAAGGGCTTGGTGTTCTACCTAGCTTTACTTTTTTCTTTCGGGCTTGGGACCAATACCCTACAGGCTCAGGAGGATTGTACGATAACTGGACCTACTGAATTGTGTCTGGATAAGTTTGCCTCGCAGGAAACTTTTACTTACGAATTAGACTATGACTTACAAGAAGGACAGAATACCTTTTGGATAGTGGAAGGTGGTACAATTGCCAGTCAAACCAATACCAATATTGGTGTCAACTGGTCGGAAGTGGGAACCCATACGATCATTGCACAGATATTTGAGACAGGCAGTGAGTTTCCCATTGTCTCTTGCGATTTACAAGTGATTGTCTATGATGTTCCCGACGCTGGTTTCTCGCCCTTTGTGAGAGATATTTGTGTGGGAAGTACCCTGTTTTTTGAGGCTAATAATAGCTGCCCAAGCTGTACCTATGAGTGGACAGTTATGGATATTAATGCCAGTATAGACTCCCCTAATGCTACGGCTACCGAAGTCACTTTTCCAGAAACAGGCATGGGTACTTTGACCTTAACGGTAACGGAAAACCTGAGTGGCTGTGTGGATGCAAGCAGTTTGAAGTTCAATGTCTTTGAGATTCCTACGCCTAGCTTTTCCATTATTGAAGCGGAAGACAATATGGGGCAGCTCAGCGTTTGTACCAATCAGGATATCTTACTAGATGATACTACACCTAATCCTCCCCCTGCTACGACGATCCAATGGGACATTACGAATGGGACAGACAGTTGGACTTTTTATGGACAAGACCCTTTAAACTTCCCATTTCCAACTCCTGGTACTTACACCATTACCCTGACCCTATTGCTACCTGGACAACCCGAATGTGCAGCTTCAACGACTAAGGTGGTAGAGGCACAACAATCTCCACCTATTGAAATCATCTGTCCATCCGTTGTTTGTGAAGGCGATGTGGTTACTTATGAGGTAGCCGTCACTTGTGGAGCTTACAATTGGACCGTCAGCGATCAAGGAATAATTGTGGCGGATAATGGCAATTCCATTGATGTATCCTGGACGAATGTAAGTGGCTACGAAATGGGTTATGTGATTTTTGAAGGCGACAATTGTGATGGACAATTTTGTACGGCTCCTTCTGTACAGGCAGTCCCCATTTTTCCAACGGCTGAACAAATTTCTGGTCCTGAGATAGCTTGTAATAATGGGAGCGGTACCGCCTTTTTCTCGCTACCCAACCTACCTGGTGCCACCTATGAATGGTCTTATGAAGTATTATCTTCCAATGGAGGTACGGTTAATCCGCCAAGTAGCAATACCAACAGTTTTTTCAGTTTTTCCTACAGTGGTTTCTCAGGTATTATTGAAGTCACTGCAATGGTTGATCATCCTATTGGTGGATGTAGTTTTACGGATACGCACATTATAGAAGTACTCAGTAATCAAATCAATGGACCCAATCAGCTGTGTATAGGCGATCCTGCTACTTTTACCATTGATCCTCTTCCCACCAATGACGTCACTTGGACGATTATAAAAAATGGTGATCCAGTCCTTGAAGAGACCAATTCAGGAGAATTGAACCTGCCAGCTGGCCTACTCACAGAGGGTGGTTCTTATTCAATCAATGTTCTGCTCACGGGGACAAATGGGGCGAGCTGTGTTAGGTTTGCTTCCTTTTTTGTTTATGATCCCCCAACAATCAATGGCATAGAAGGGCCGCTTGAAGTTTGTTTGAATACTCCCTACATCTATAGCGTAGATTGTATGCCTGGTGATATGATCACTTGGTTGATTCAGCAAAATGATATATTGACCGAGCAGACAGGTTGTGCTATACAAGTAGTTTGGACAGAGGATATCGGCCCCTTGGTGATTACGGTCATTCGCGAAAATAATAATGGTATTGTTTGCGCTTCTGAGCCCATGAGTTTTAATGTGAGCATTATCGAAACCCCTGATATTGAGATTACTGGAAACGCCACACCTTGTCCTGATGGGCTAGAAATTTATTGTGCCTCCTTTAGTGGGGCTACCAATTACCAATGGGAGATCAACCCCGCCTTGGGTAGTGTGATAGATGGACAGGGAACCGACAAAGTCACCGTACAATGGCTTTTTACAGAAACACCCAGTAATGTCGACCTGACCCTTACCGCTACGCTATGTGATAATCCCGTCACTACGACCTTCCCCGTCGTCCTGACCCCCTTTGATTTACAAATCAATGCCTCTGATATCTGTGTGGATGAAGTTGCTGATTTTAGCTCCAATGCCAGCTCTGCAAGTGGCTATCAGTGGTTTGTCAATAACGACCCCGTGGCGGCTCCTCAAGGGACTAACCCCGTCCTGAATTATGTCTTCTCACAACCTGGCTTTTATACCATTCGCCTACAGGTAGAAGATGCTGATGGCTGCCCAGGTAATTTTGTGGATGTGACCGAAATCGAAGCTTTTCCCAATCCAAAGCCAGAGATCAATCCCATTGCTCCACTACCTTGCCCATTGGGAACGCCATTTATCCGCACTTTGGTAGCTACGCCCAATAATCCATCGCAGTATACCTACACTTGGTATTATAATAATGCTGTCGTAGGCACGAATTCGCCAACCCTGGATATTAACGAAACAGGCTTGGGTGCTTATCAAGTAGAGATCAGCAATGGACAGTGTAGCAATATTTCTGATGTGGTACAGGTCAACTACAATTGCAATGATGAGTGTTGCGATCCTGATCCTCTTCAGGATTTTACAGTAGATATTCGCGATATTGGCTATGATGTTGAATGCGGTTTTATTTACTTCATTGGAGAGATTGAGCCTTTTGAAAACGCCTTTTTCCCCAAGTGGGAGATTGTCGCCCCAGGTTTTACCATCAACACCATTCCCATCAATAGCGAGGCAGATTTGGAGCAATTCAATTATGCGGTCAGCGTACCAGGTACCTACTTCATTTATTTGAGTGGTTCTTATTATTGTGAGGATTTGGATATTTATTGCGAGAAAACCGTCTTTGCACAATTGGACGTTCCCTTTCTTACAGACTTCCAAATCAATTATAATTGTGTAGCCAGTGGCGATAGCTATGATATTGCGCTGGAAGATATGTCCAACTACTTTGAATCACCAAGTACTGTGAGCTATTCTTGGTCGGAAAACTTTTCTAGTAGTACTGGATCAAATGCCAGTTTTAGTATTGCCAATGTACCCGCGAATACCAGCGTAGAGGTTTGCCTCAATGTGGTTTCTGGACAGTATGCTCCCTATAGTTGTGAGTTGTGTAAGACACTGACCATTCCAGACGTTCCAACAGCGGCATTCAGCTTTGATCAAACGGGCTTGTGTGCTGGGCAGTTGATCGATTTTAGTCCTGATATGCCAGAGATGGATATTTTAGAATTGGAGTGGGACTTTGGCGATGGATCTAAAAGCAGACTCTACAATGTCGCTAAAGTATTTGCTGACCCTGGCGATTATGATGTCAGCCTGAGCATTACCTCTATTTATGGAT
The DNA here is from genome assembly GCA_038529855.1 of Bacteroidota bacterium. Taxonomy (GTDB): domain Bacteria; phylum Bacteroidota; class Bacteroidia; order Chitinophagales; family Saprospiraceae; genus JBCBDH01. The sequence goes on from JBCBDH010000060.1 coordinate 8,629, forward strand.
GTACGGTAGAAAGCACACAGACCATTACCGTAGTAGAAAATCTATTGAGCGGGATCATCATAGAGCGTGTCATGGATTGTAGCGCAACTGCTGATCTGGGGTTTTTGCAATTTTCTGGACCCACCCTTTCAGAATATCTCTGGGACCCCAATGGCGAAACGACAGAGGATATCACGGCTATGGAATCTGGGGTTTATGATCTAACCGTAACGGATGTAACGGGCTGTACCTTTTCTCCTCCTCCAAGAGCGGTGATCCTGGTAGATCCCTTCCCTGGGGGTTTGAATACAACAGAAAATGGCTTTACAGACTGTTCTCGCCTCTTTTTATCCTTAAGCCCATCTGATACCTACACTTACGAATGGAGTGTGAGCCCTGATCCAACAGGAGTGAGCCCCGTGGTTGGGAACTTTATTTCTATTTTTAATTTAGATCCTGGCGTGTATGAAGTAACGGTTTCGGCCATTGGAGATAATAATACCGTCTGTGCCACCATAACGGCTGACTTTACCATTACTGGAAATCCAACACCTCCTATCCTAGCGCTAGCCCCCAATACCTGTGAACCCAACACCGTCCTGATCTCTGTAACGAATTACGATGAAGTCACTTGGTCTGGACCCAACGTCAATGGTGTGGTGGCGCAAAGTATTGTTGTTTCACAAAATGGTATTTATACAGCTCGAGTTGTGGATGAAAACGGCTGTACTTCTTCCACTTCTATAGAAGTAAACAGCATTATTGATTTCTCCGATTTCCTGAGTGGCTGTTATGAGTACTGTAAAGAGGATATCATGATGGATCCTCCCATTCTATTTGGCATTCCTGGTTCTTTTGTTGCTTGGGAATGGCGTTTATTGGACGAAGATGGTAACCTGACCATTCTCGAAAGTGGAGCAGGTACTATTCCAGATCTCACCATCCAACCAGACTGGAATGGGAAAATTACCCTTTGGGTAGATAATGGGGATTGCCAGGAAGAATCTGACGATTTTTGTATAGAAGTATTAGACTGTCCAGATATCGAATGTGATGGATTTACGGCAGAGGTCTATTGTACGACTTGTGGATGTGGAAATCCTTATGGCGGCGTGCGAATCTACGACAGCAATGGCAATTTAGCTGATGAGGACATCTTCTGGATTACCTGGGAAGTAGATGGAGTGATTTATGACCAATACAGCAACAATCCTATTATCCTGGAATATGAGGGCCCCACGGTCTTTACCGCACACATCCAATACACCTCTCCTGATGGCTCCATCGTTTGTGATGAGACGCTAAGCATCGAAGTGATTTGTCATGGCGATTGTGGCAATTATACCTTTGCTACCTGTGCTACCGTTGCGGGTAATCAACCTGAGTGTAGCGAAAGCAATAGCGGAGATGTTTGTATTGCTGATGGTTGGGGAGGCTATGTTTTTGTTACTGATGCCGTAGGTAATCCAATTGACAACCTAAACGTTGATTGGTTCAATGATGGTTCTATTGATCCCAATCCTTATTACCTACAAGGGACTTATAATTGCCAGGATATTCCAGTGCGCGTATTTGGTTTTGCGAGTCCATGTGATACCTTGCTGAGCTATCAGCCAGATTGTTGCACCTCGCAAGCCCCAGATGTTTATTGCAATGGGGGAGGAGAGATGAGTACACAAATTGCTTGGAACCCCGTTTGTGGAACAGAATTCTTTGAAGTTCAGGTTGCCTGTTTGAGTGGTTCAGGCTGGTGGGACCCTATCATGGTTAGCGAACCTAGCCCACTAGGCAATTACGTTTTGGATGTTCCCTTCCAGGATGGTTGTGATTTTGTGATCATTCGCGTTAGAGGATTTTGTGCTTCTAGCGGACTCTTTGGAGAGTGGTCAGAATGTGTAGCGGTAGATTTACAATACGGTTGTTTTGAGTGGGGCGGAACTTGTAATGAATTTTTCTGGAATGGCCTTGATGGTGGTGGTAAACCCAGAGCTGCTGTGGATCAGCCAATTGATTGGCCAAGCGACTGGGGTTCTGTGGATATTTATCCCAACCCACTACAGGAAGATCTGCTACACCTAAGTCTAGATGCTTTTATTCAAGAGCAGCACGAAGAAGTTCAGGTTCAAATTCTTGACGTCAATGGTCAAATGATCAAAGATTTTCCGCTTAACACAGATAAGGCGATTCATCAAATCCCAATGGAAGAGGTGGCCGCTGGTATTTACCTCGTTAGTGTATACGATCAGAAAGGACAGCGTATTCACACAACTCGCTTAGTCAAAGCGACGAGCCGTCCATAAGATACCCCGTATTCGAATTATTACAGCGAATTCCAAAGCGGCACTGGGCAACTGGTGCCGCTTATTTTTTAGAAAAAGGAAGACAGTTTAGAAAGGAATAATACCAAAAATAAACCCAATCCCATCAGCAAAAGCAAATTGCTCTTCCAACCATTACGAAAGCCCCCCATCCACTTTTGCTGATTATTCATGTACAATAATAGTACAGCTAAAAAGGGCATAAAAAAAGCACCCGCCACAGAATAGGCAATTCCAATCCAAACGGGCCTTCCAAAAACGACCAGCAAAATAGGGGGAACAGCGATGTACCACAAAAAATAGCGATAAGCTTTGCTCGTAGGATAATCTTGAGTGGCCATAGAGGCTTCCCCCTTTGTATTGTATTGTTTGGCAAAGTCAGCAAAAAGATAAGGTACGCCGTGCCAAACCCCAAGCATAGAAGAAAAAACGGCTGCCCAAAATCCAATCAAAAAAGCCCAAGCCCCCCAATCCCCCAAACTCTCTCCCAATCGCTCGGCCATTCCCAAGATCATTCCATACCCTTTGACCTTTGCTGGATGAATACCTGCCGCAATGATGATGATGGACATGCCAAAAATGGCAGTGAGCCCATAGGCGATACCCAAATCTAGACGGATAGTAGGCAGCGAGGTTGGTGCATCTCCCACCTTTTCTCTCAACCAATAAGCATAGCAAAGGATCGTCAAGGTGCCGCCAACGCCCCCCACCAAAGCCATAATCAGTGTAATGGCCTCTGAGCCATTTGGTAATTGAGGAACAAAGCTGTGATAAAGCACGGTCTCCCATCCTGGACTCAGTAGTAGAGCACTCCAAGAGACGACCAAAAATAAAAGGGCGATAAAAGCCTTCATTATCTGCTCGATCAATTGATAACTTCCTCGATAGATGAGCCCAAGGGCGACTAAGGAATGTAGCGCTCCATAAAGGGTGATGGCCCAGCGGTCGTCTAAGGGAAGTGGGACTAAGCTGTGTGCCGCCAGGCCACAAAAAGAAATTAAAGTACCCGCAACCAAAAAAGCCCAAAATACCAAATAGGCGCCAAAGTAGATGGCGATCCATTTGGGCAGCTTTTGTATCCAGCCTTGTATAATGGTTGTATCAGTCGCAAAATCCCATTTGGCCAAGCCTTCGTTAAGCGCCCATTTGAGGAGGGCACCCAATAAAACTGCCCAAAGTACCAGGCTACCAAATTGAGAACCAGCTACGGCAGCAGCGATCATATCTCCTGCACCAATTCCCGTTGCAGCCACCATAAGCCCTGCACCAATTTGTCGATAAAAACCTGGGATTTGATCCATGACTTGAAGGATATTGGTCTAAAATAAAGATTGTTATTTGGAAGGTAATATTTTTTTTCGCATCTTGATCGAAGAATAAAATCGGAAAAGTAAATAACAAAAAGAAAGCTGTGGATTTAAGCGCGTCTTAACAAGATTTTATTCGTGTCCCTTCCCAGTTTATTTTCAAGTGCCGAACATTTTTTTCAGAAGTCCATTAATCATGGATTGTAGATGTGTTGCCATATGCTACAAGATTATTTAGTGCGTATTAGCAAGCCATGCTACAGTTTATTCATGCTTGGTAAAGCCATTTAAGTAGACTAATCAATCGCCTTAAAAAAAGCAGAGTGCTATTATCATAAGCCTCGACCAGAAGATGTATTAATGATTAAATTAATCAAATATATTTCTGTGTCATAGCCTATAAGATAGCGCTATGCACAGTATTATTAAATGCGAAAATTATAAATTAGAGAAGTTATGAACATTTTGAATTGGCACTGTTCCATCACCTCCGCTGATCTGTCTATTCCTATTTTTTCTGGTAAAAAACGAGCAGATAACCAAAGTTAGTCTTCCAACTTTGGTATTTGGAATAGACGATTAACCAGCTTTTTTATCAAGAATTTTACCCCTTTTTAGATAAGTGTTTGACTTATCCCTGGCTACTCCATGCTTTTATCTACACACAGTAGATAAAGGGATCGATTGGTCTACCAAAAATGAAAAACGATTAGTCGATTGGATTAGTCAAGTCGTCGGAGCCTTCGGGCTCTGGCGGCTTATTGATTTGTTCAAATAGCCATTGGTGAACAGCCCTTGCGGCTACCTGATGCCCCCATTCATTCCAATGTCCGTCAGAGGGATAGTAAAGGATTTGGGAATGGCTGTTTTTATAGTTGCGAAAAGCGGGATACAGGGATAAAAACGGAATGGCTCTCTGGTCGCAAAACTGTTCTAGTGCCCTGTTAATGCCCCCCTCTGGAAAGATATATTGATCAATTCCCAATCCTGCTCGCCCCAGTAAATTCTCTTCTTCAAATTGCCAGGCACTTGGAATGTAAACGATGCGTAGAGGAATATTTCGTTCTGACAAATAGCGATGCATCAGTGCGATGTATTTCAAACCCAAATCCATATGTAGTTTGGTCTGTGGGTCCCACTGCGAATAATCCCTGGATAGGCCAATCATATCCCAGAGATAATTAAAATGGATATTGTCATTGCAGGGATAAGATCGTTGGGCTTGGCGAAAATCGCTGGGAGGGCATTGCAGCAATTGATCAAATTGCTCATTACTCAAAAAGCAATTCGCTCGCCCTATCTGCTCACCCGTTCGCTTGATCATGCGGAAGAGATACCATCGCTCAAAATGCCGCTGTAGTGGAGAAGGGGAGTAGTAGCGGTCTGCTGTGGAAGAAGATGAAGTAAATTGAAAACCACTAGGGTAGCCCTGCTCGTCAAATTGGGCATAGGGGAGATAAGCGCTATCTGCAGAAATACCTGAGACAAAATCATTGAAGAAAGTAAACAGGATCACCTCGTCTGGCTTGAGGTCAATTCCCCTGCGAAGCAACCAATTGACTTGGAGCAAAGGCGACCAACTGGGGAAGCCATGCTGAATAAAGCGAAGACTATCTCCTGAAAGGGCTTGCAATTGCTGTCCAATACTCTGTTCAAAACTCACCTCGTCAGACTGTAGAAAAGAGTCGCCCAACAAAAGAAGGCGTTTTTCTCCCTTTGCCTTGGCGGGAATCTCTGGCCCTCGAATGCCTAAGCTATTGATCTGATTGAGTAGGCGCTTTTGGCCATCTGCTGCCACGGTCTGAGACAGGTATTGACTACCAGGGACCAGGTTTTTAAAAAAGATGGTATCTCGAGAAGAAAAAGGATGAATGTCACCAAGAACGATCGTGTATTGATGAAGCCCTGTCAAAGACGAGGGAACCCATCGAAGAAGACCTTCTGCCAAAAACAATAGCAAAAAAATACTCAGTAAGGTCAATGAAATATTCGAAACTACTTTTTGACCAAAAGCCACCCCCGCCACCAGTAGCCAAAACAACTGGCCATACAGCAATAGGACATAGGTATGCACACCCAAGCGATTCACCAATCCATCGCCATCGCCCCATATATAATCGAGTAGCCACAAGCTGCCGCAAAACAAAAGCAAGCCTGCCTCTGCCCAAGACCAAAACCTGAAAAAATTGTCTTTGCGCTCCATATAAGCAGTTCTTTACCAGTGCCGCAAAGTAAGAAAAAAATGGAGCTTTGGTCCTAGTCTTTAGCTACTCATATTTTAAGGCAGTTACAGGATTGGCCCAGGCTGCCTTTAAGGCATGATAGCCCGTGGCCATGACGGTGATGATCACCGTAAGGACAAAAGCCAAAAAGTATAAGCCATAGTTCATCTCCGTATGATAGGTAAAGGTATCCAGCCATTGCGTCATAAAATACCAGGCAGCGACAAAAGCAGGAGGCGTAGCCAAGGCGACAAGCAAGACAAAATTGCTGGTGAGCAAATAGACGATATTGGGCGTATTGGCCCCAAGGACTTTTCGAATACCAATCTCTTTGGTTCGCTGTTCCGTCATGTAAGAAGCCAGTCCCAATAAACCCAGACAAGCGATAAAAATCATGAGTCCACTAAATAGGGTAAAGATACTGGCTCGTATTTGATCGTTTTGATAAAGCTCCATAAAAGAAGCATCTACAAAATCGTATTCAAATGGTTGGTTGGGAAATATACTGTTCCACTGCGTACCTACATATTGAATTAGGCCTGCCATCTCAGCAGCATCTTGTGGCTTGATCCTGATGTGGACTTGGCTATTATTAAAATTGGGGACAAAAAGGAGCGGAGCGATAGGGTCGTAAAGCGATTGCTGGTGAAAGTCCTTGACAACACCAATAACTCGAAGAACGGGCAAGGTGTCTTCAGTGCCAAATTGCACCTTACGGCCAATTGGATCCTTCCAAGCCATTCTTTCCACCATAGACTCATTGACCATTACCGCAGCACTGGTATCTGTACTGTAGTCCAAACTAAAATTGCGGCCTTCGACAATCTCAATATCCATCGTTGGGAAAAAGTCATAGTCAATGTAGTAATGATCAATGCCGTATTGATCCATGGCCCCTGAGGAGTTTTCCATATTGATCAATTGTTTGCCAAAGCCATCGCCCAGCGTAGTGGAGGCAGTACCCACGGTGCTGATTTGAGGATTTTGGAGCAGTTGTTCCTTGAGAATGGGGTATTGGGCCTGATTGTCCTGACCTTGTAGCGGAATGGTCATCACATGTTCCTTGTTGAAGCCCAGGTCTTTATTGCGCAGATAAGACATTTGGTCGTAAATGATCCCTGTCCCAACGAGCATGAATAGGGTAATGGCAAACTGGATCGCCACCAGTCCTTGTCGCAGTCTGGGATTCCCCATCCCCCTGGCCAGCGTTCCTTTGAGGACTTCAATGGGACGAAAGCCTGATAGGTAAAAAGCGGGATAGCTCCCTCCCAATACGCCTACCAAAAGAATAATACCCAATAAGCTGAAGATAATGACAGGAGAGGTCAATAAATCATGGCCAAGCACCAGCCCAAAAGTCTGATTAAAGGAAGGCAATAAGAGCTGTACTAAAAGATAGCTCAGCACCAAAGCGATCAGGGTGAATAGAACGGATTCTGCAAGAAACTGCAAGATCAGCTGTCGCCGCTCAGAGCCCAATACCTTGCGGATTCCTACTTCCATAGCTCGTTTGGTGGCTCTGGCTGTCGCAAGATTCATATAATTAATACAAGCGATGAGCAGCATAAAGAGGGCTATGGCACTAAAGATCAAGTACGAGCTGCTCCCATTGACCAGTATTCACCTCAATTCCACCTTTGAAGGGGAGCCAGAGGCGACTGGTGAGATTGGCTTTATCTACATCTTTAGTGCCATAGCCCTCTTTATGCTGCTCATCGCTTGTATTAATTATATGAATCTTGCGAC
>JBCBDH010000061.1:0-16181 GCA_038529855.1 Bacteroidota bacterium
TATTTCCGCAGGACCAAACGCCGTCCCAAAGTATCGCCTACGGAAATAGTCTACACACATATTATACGATATGCGCATAGCCCACTGGACGAATTTGCCTTCGTGGTTGTACTTGCCCTTGCGTAGGGTGTCGATAATCTTGATAAATACTTCTTGGAAGATGTCTTCGGCCAGGCTCTGGTCCTTAACAAAGAGATAAATAGAAGTGTAAATTTTGCTCTTGTGGCGATTCAGTAGTTCTTCGAATGCACGCTCGTCACCATCAAGGTAACGGGCAATGAGCTGTTGGTCATTAAGCGGCGTAACTTGCATAACTATCCTATTTTTTACCTGAAATAAAAAATATCAGTGTATAAGTTTACCGCGTATAGACTCAAATTTTAGGTTAGAAAATGATCGAGTTTTATTCGTTTTCGATCTTAATTATGCTCCAAGATAAATAAATATCTCGGCTGTGGTATTTTTTAGTCCTGAATTAACAAAAAATTAACTGGGAACTTTTCATTATTTGCCAGACTGAATATTCTATGAAAGATAACACAAATATGAAGCCAAAAGACCTAATAAAATATCATCAAACAATAAAACAGAAGCTAAAAATAGGGATTCCTTTTCCAAGATGCAATAGGCCCAAACTATTTGTTCTCCATTTATTGCCCAATTCGCCATAAATTCATCAAAAAAAATGACAACAAGCCCTTCCTTTTACTTGTTTGCTATGGAGAAATAAAGTGATTATCCATTATTTTTTCTCTGCGAAAAAACCTATGTTTATTCTCTTTAGGTCCAAAATATCCAAGTAAGGTCATTTCAAACCTTCCCATTAAAAAACAAAAACTCCATGCCTGTCAAAAAAGCGACTGCTACCAGAAAAAGAAAGACCAATACCCCAAATAATAACAGCATTTATATCAAAGGCGCCCGCGCTAACAACCTAAAAAACGTCGAACTACACATTCCTCGCGAGCAATTGGTAGTCATCACGGGGGTTTCTGGCTCTGGCAAATCGTCCATTTCTATGGATACGCTTTATGCTGAGGGCCAAAGACGCTATGTAGAAAGCCTTTCTTCCTATGCCCGTCAGTTTTTGATGCGGATGAAAAAGCCAGATGTCGATTTTATTAAAGGCATCTGCCCTGCAATCGCTATCGAACAAAAGGTGAGTACCCGCAATTCGCGCTCTACCGTTGGCTCACTTACTGAGGTTTACGATTACCTGCGTTTGCTCTATGCCCGTGTTGGACGGACCTTCTCCCCTATTTCTGGCGAAGAAGTCAAAAAACACGAGGTGACAGATGTGGTTGAATACATTCAATCTTTTGAAGAAGGGACCAAAATTCAATTGTTTATCCCCCTTCAACAGAAATACCTCGACCGCTCCCTCAAACAAGAGTTCAATCTGCTTTTGCAAAAGGGCTATACCAGAGTACAGTGGAAGGGAGAGCTGAGAAATATCCAGGATTTGTTGGAAAATAAACGCATCAAACTGGATAATTCTGTAGAAAAACACCAAAATAAGAAGCTCCGCATACTCATCGACCGCTTTGTCGTCAAAGATGAAGAAGAAAATATCAAGCGAATTGCGGACTCTGTTCAGACTGCTTTCTACGAGAGTGAAGGCGAGTGTATTGTCGATGTCATTGATGTAGAAACTGCTCAATTTAACAATCGCTTTGAGCTGGATGGAATGACCTTTTTGGAACCCAATCCGCATTTGTTCAACTATAATAATCCCTATGGCGCTTGCCCAATTTGCGAAGGTTATGGCAAAACAATGGGTATTGATGAGAAGAAAGTCATTCCCGATCCTGGAAAGTCCGTTTATGAAGGCGCTATCGCTTGTTGGCGGGGAGAAAAGGCAGGGCGTTGGCTAGATCGACTGCTGGAGACCGCACATCATTTTGACTTCCCCGTCCACCGCCCCTATCAAGATTTGAGCAAGAAAGAACAAAAATTGCTCTGGAAGGGCAATGCCTACTTTGATGGCATCCGCGACTTCTTTGACGAATTGGAAGAGAAGACCTATAAGATCCAAAATCGAGTCATGTTGGCCCGCTACAGGGGGAAAACGCGCTGCTATAATTGCGATGGGGGCAGGCTTCGCCCTGAAAGCAATTATGTCAAGATCGATAAGACAGCAATCACTGAACTGGTCACCTTACCCATTGATGAGCTACTGCCCTTTTTTGATCAGCTTTCCCTCAATGAGAATGATGAGCAAATCGCTCGTCGACTCATCTTAGAAATTACCAATCGCCTGCGCTTTATGATCAATGTGGGGCTGGGCTATCTGACGCTCGATCGGATTTCCTCTACCCTAAGCGGTGGAGAAACCCAGCGAATTAACCTGACGCGTACTTTGGGGAGTAACCTGACCAGTTCGATGTATATCCTTGACGAACCCAGTGTAGGGCTACATCCAAAGGATACAAATCGCCTCGTCAAAGTCCTCAAATCGCTCCGCGATCTGGGCAATACGGTGATTGTAGTAGAGCATGAAGAAGATGTCATTGCCAATGCCGATTATTTGATTGACATGGGGCCCAGAGCAGGTATACATGGAGGAGAAGTCGTCTTTGCAGGACCCTATGAAAACATCCACAAAGAGGCCAGCGAAAGCCTTACAGCCGCCTACATGAGTCAGCGAATGGAAATCCCCATTCCCGAACGACGTAGAAAGTTCAACAGCTCTATCTGGATCAAAGGGGCGCGTCAGCACAATCTAAAAGACATTGATGTACAGCTTCCGCTAAATACGCTCACGGTAGTCAGCGGCGTATCTGGCTCGGGAAAAACGACCTTGATCAAACAAATCCTTTATCCTGCCTTGAAAAAGCATTTGGGCGAACACCTCTCTCTCGCTCCAGGACTGCATTCGGGCTTGGAAGGCGATTTGGATCGCATCAGCCAGGTCGAGATGGTGAATCAAAATCCCATTGGTAAATCCTCTCGCTCCAATCCAGTCACCTATGTCAAAGCCTATGATACCATTCGAAAATTGATGTCAGAGCAGCAGCTATCGCGCATTAGAGGCTTTAAGCCCAAGCACTTTTCTTTCAATGTAGAAGGTGGTCGCTGCGAAACCTGTAAAGGAGAGGGGGAACAGCTTATTGAGATGCAGTTTCTGGCGGATGTTCGCTTAGAATGTGAGGACTGTAAGGGGATGCGATTTCGTCAGGAAGTCCTGGATGTCCAATACAAGGGTAAAAATATTTTTGACATCCTCAATTTAAGTATTGAAGAGGCGCTGGACTTTTTTGCTGACGCCAAAGATGTAGTCAATAAGATTCGCCCATTATACAATGTGGGGCTGGGTTATATTAAACTGGGACAATCCTCCAGTACCCTTTCTGGTGGAGAAGCCCAAAGGGTCAAACTAGCCTCTTTCCTCACTAAAGAGCGCGTCACAGAGCGTATCCTCTTTATCTTTGATGAGCCAACGACGGGGCTTCACTTTCACGATATTCGCAAATTGTTGGACGCTTTTAATGCATTGGTCGAAAAAGGCCATACCGTATTGGTGGTCGAGCACAATATGGAAGTCATCAAATCGGCCGATTGGGTAGTTGATTTGGGGCCAGAGGGTGGAAAAGGAGGAGGTCATCTGCTCTTTCAGGGGACTCCAGAGGCATTGGCCAAACAGAAGAAATCGCCAACTGGGCAGTTTTTGAAGGAAAAATTGGTACGCAAGAAGAACTGATCTTGGTGCGGGCGACTTGTCGAAGTGAATAGGCTTCACTTGGACAATGGAGCCTCCTCAGTGCCACTAAAGTCAAGCTCCTCTAAAGTAGTTGATACTCACTGTGGCCAAATCAGAATTGGGAAATTTAGAAAAATACTTTTCTTCGCTGTGTAGCCCCACTTCCTCAGCAATCTGCAAAAGCTGGGGGAGCTCCAGGATATATTGATCGGAGAAGCCGTGGGTAGCATCGTAGGCAGTGGCGGCGGTACGGCCTATGTTTTCGGCAGTTAGAGAAGGAGCGATGGTGTGGAGTTCGATTAGAAGGAGGCCGAATTGAGCGACGTAGGGGAGCCACTTGTTGAGGTGTTCGCGAAGATTTTGGGCAACCTCGCTATTATTCAATCGCTTTCCTCGATAAGCAAAGGCTCCAGTCGAATCGCTATTTGGAAGGGAGTCCGTGTTTTGAGGAGAAGACCAAATTCGATTGTGATCCAAGAAAGTCCGTACATTGAGCAATTCTTTTAATTCAATATCATAGTCCGTCTTTAGATCGTGAGCCAGTCGCTCAGGATCACCAATATCCCCCCAGATGACTTTGGCCCAAATGTCCGCCTGTATCAAATTGGCCCGCGTAATTTTTAGGGCCGCATCATTATAATCTACCCCCACTAAAAATAAAGGATATTCCTCCAAATGCTCCCCACGTAGGGTTCGCTGCTCAATCACATCAAAAAGATGGATCAAAAAGGCACCGTTGCCACATCCCATATCCAAAATACCTCTGGGCTGCAAGTCAAGCGGCTGATTAAAAACATCAATGATGATGTCATCTATCTTTTTGAAATAAGCCGAATGCGCTCCTCCACTCCCCCATACATTCATCGCCCGATCAACATGAAGTTCAGCTCCTTGTGCGTCCTTAGTCCACAACACAGAAGGATCACCAAAAAGTAAATCCTTCATCCTTCTAAAAGTAGGTAGATAAGACACCGTGACCCCATAAGCACTGGAACGCTTGGCAAAAAATAGCCCCTTATCTGTAAACTGATAGGTGGTTCTGTTTTTATTGAACCAACCCAATGCACTCAAGAAATCCAAAATCTTGGCAAAGCTTTCGGGGTCCTTGTGATACTCTGAAGGCTGGAAAGAAGCCTCCATAAAATATTTGTGGAACATCCCGCCCATTCCCAATAAAACGACGGTAGGCCCTACCAGAAAACCTTCAATATGTTGGAGAATTTGTTTTTGGATGTGGACCAATTCACTGTCCTCAGAAAAATCGAGACCATAGCGATTGCCATACTTCTGATAGATTTGTTCCAAGACCCGAAAGGGCTCTATTTCAAATTTGCGGCGGTGAAAATTGCCAGAAAACTGCAGCAGATGCACTACATCCTTGTAAAGACCAAATTGGCCAAAGGCCAAAGCACTTTTCTCATTGGTCGCTACAGAGACCTCATCTCTTACCGAATCCACCTCATAATTCAACCATCCCTGCGCTGCCAATACCCTCAAAGCGACATTCAAATACCCTTCATTCGCCGCATAGCGCTCACTCAATTCGCTCAATTGCATTCGCTCCTGCTGAATCAAAACATCCAGCAAACCACTTTCCTTTAGGCTGTAAGCCACCGCTGGTACCACCAAGCCATCGAGGTGACAAAATAATTGACTTCTGTATTGTTTTTTTTCTTCTCTAGAGAGCATGTGCTTTGGGATTTTAAGACCGATAAGATACTTGTTTTATCCAAAAGATGCTGCGCAAAAAAACAAAAGCCCCGCTACGACTAGGTAGAAGGGCTCCTATTGAGTTAATGACAATTATATCTATCTGAAAGGATCAGAATATCTGGGTTCTTTAATGAATTGCTCATCCGTTAAAGTCTTCAGGAAGGCGACCAAAGCGGCTTTTTCTTCCGCAGAGAAATTGAAGCGTTTGGGTTCGCTGCCTTGCTTTAACAAAGGATGCAAATTTCTATGATCTTTTATGCCTGTGCTGTAATGTTCAATAACGTCTTCTAGCGTTGCAAAGCGACCATCGTGCATGTAAGGCGCTGTCAGCTCCACATTCCGCATAACAGGTACTTTAAATACCCCATCTTCAAATTGATTATTGGTCAACTCTCCAATTCCACGATCAATATACTCTAAATCGAGGCCATTATTGGCAGCAGGGATATCCGCTAAGGTAAACTTCTGACCATGGCATCCCGAGCAATTATCGACAAACAATCGCTTACCCAGATTTTCCTCGTCCGTGAAGTTACTTAAGTTCTTATGGGCATTAAAAGAAGAAGCCGTAGAGCTCGCATAACCCTCATCAAAGCGAGAATTGATCGAAAGGAAGGACAAGACAAACTCTTCGAGTGCAGCAAGGATACGTTCTTTGGTGATCTCATCTGTTTGATAAGCTTTGCTAAAGAGAATTCTGTAGTATTCCTCTTGATTGAGTTTATCTATCAAACGGTCAAAACTCATCCCCATCTCGATGGCATTCTGAATGGTTTCGGTACTTTGCTCATTTACAGTACGCACACGGCTGTCCCAAAATAGCGTTGGGCGAGCGATGTCATAGTATTGGCGGGTAGAAGCCGTTGAGCCAATGGCATAAGAATTCCGACGCGTTCGGGCCGATTCATCTACCCCTATACTTAGGGCTACAGGATCGGAAAAGGCTTTTTCCTGTAAGTGACAGGAGGCACAAGAGACCTTATTGGTAGAAGATAATTTGGGATCGTAAAAGAGTACTCGGCCAAGTGTTGCCTTAGGATCATTAATAAATACTGTACCTGCAGAAATATATTCGGGGATAGGTACGGTATATTTATCGGGGAGGGATGGCAGATTGAGGGTTTGTTCAATGACTACCAACTCTTCTTCAGAATAATAAGAACGAACTTCATCTGCACTATCTTTCAAGCAGCCTGTCAGTGCCAATCCGAATGCAATCAATAGAAAAGATAAACCGGAGAACTTTTTCATAGCATTTAAAAATTGAGGTTAATCGTTATAGAAAATAGAAAGCGAACTCCTTTGAGTTTTTGCCGTGGTGCGCTAAAGCACCTTATTCATAGTTAGGGACGACATCTTATACCGAAAGGTTGTATATCCAATAAAATAAATTTACATAAAAATTACACAAACCAGCTTGCGTTTAACATTTTTGAACGGGTAATAATCACCCAAGGTATGAATTTTAACATTTTGCTACTATTTTCAGAGAATGGCAGACTGTCCCAAATCGGCTCTCCGTAGCCAGTATTCCAAGGGATATCGGATTTGAACAAGGGTTTTCACAATTGGGTATGTTAGGCATAAATTCAACTACAATCCTAAACCAAAACCCGATCCCAGTGTTAAGTTTCCATAATTTAACAGCAGGATATGAAAGTTTATAAGCTCCGCACAGAACAGTTACTTCCAATCAGTTTAGAAGAAGCCTGGGATTTTTTCTCTACCCCCAAGAATCTCGATGCCATCACGCCACCAGATATGAGTTTTCAAATACTTTCTGGTGCCGATGAACGGATGTATAGTGGCCAGTTGATTACCTACAAAATTCGGCCATTGTTCAATATACCGATGAATTGGGTGACCGAAATTACCCACTGTGTCGAGAAATCCTACTTTGTGGACGAGCAGCGCTTTGGCCCTTATCGTTTTTGGCATCACCAACACCATTTTACAGAGACGGATAAAGGCGTCTTAATGGTCGATCTGCTACACTATGGTTTGCCAATGGGCTGGTTGGGCGAAGCTGTGGCAGGACAGTTTATTAGCAATAAAGTAAATCACATCTTTGAATATCGCTATCAGATATTAGAAGCCCATTTTAATAATTCGACCAATAAGAAAGAAGTTGTCGCCTCCAATTACTAGGAGCACAGTTTTCTTACATGGTATTGTTTTTGTTTTTAAAAACTAGAGCCTTGAAATACTAACAAGGTAAATTCAGCTATCAACTAATTTATTTTATCATTTAACGGTCACTTTTCAATCATTTGATCCTTCTAGGAATACAACTACTGGTTTTTCCTTATATTACCGAAAAGAATCGTTAAGGGGCTAATTAAATATTCCTAAAGCCTACAGCAGTAGCATAGCCATAGTACAGCATCTATTGGATTTATTTAACCAGCCAAGACAGTCATGAACCTTGTCCCTTTTGAAACTAGCCAATACCAAATTAGTCGAATTCGTCTATTGCTTTCTCTGTCTGCCCCAGAGGAATCAGAAGAAGAAATTAACCGCATCATAGAGGCTTATTACGATCCCGAAGTCCTCAATTTTTTATTTCTCGCTCAGTCAGCAAACTTTAGTCTTGGTCTAATTGGTATCCATCGCTACAGCCCCCAAAAAGGCTATATCAAACACCTCGCCGTCGACCCAGAACTACGTTGGAAAGGAATCGGCCGATTTATGGTCGAAGGGATTGCCGAACGCTTCTCCTTATCTCAATTAGAAACCAAAGCGACAGAAGAGAATTTAGGCTTTTTTAGGGCTTGCTCCTTTGATATTCAACCCATCGACCAGGGTCGCCAAGGGCTCGTCCGCTACCAATGTACAAAGCACTTCCAAAGACGCAAAGTAGGCAGCTTATTGTCATTTTAATATCAATCTGTACGCTTAAACGGATAGATTCTAAGGGTAAATTCTTCATTTTTACTAAGTTTGTATACTGGTGACATCGCCTATTTTTTGTGTGAAATTTAGTGAAGTATGAGAAATCTACACTTGATCTGTTTTATAAGTCTAATTATTTGCTGTACCTCAGCTTGTCTCAGCTCGGATGACGATTTGCCCAATGGCGGCATCGTGACCGGAAATATCCACCAACCCAATGGTAATCAGGAGGTCGAACAACTTCATGTTGGCTCCGAAGCAGATCGTAATAGCCGAATAGATATCAGTACGCCCAGCGGTGATGGCCGCTTCTTTTTTTATGGCGAACTTCAAAACAATAATCAGATTGGCTTAATCAGTACGGATGGATCAGTAGAATGGTCTTTTGTAACCACTTTGGGTATCCGCGACTTACTAGCTCCCTCCTTTACGGATAATTTGCTCTTTGCTGTAGGAGCTAGTGATAGCGACCAAGATGGGACCAGCGACGGTGGTGTATTTATGATTATGGAGAGCAGTGGAGCGGTGCTGAGCGAACTTTTGTATGAGATTCCCAATCAGCAACTCTGGTTTAATAGCCTAAATATTTGGCAGGAGGATAACGACAGCTACGAAATTCTGGTTGTAGGGGGTATGAGCGATGGAACGATCGCTAAGCCCTTTATTCATCAGTTCTCCCTACCCATTAGTTCGATTGGTTCGACCTTAGAAGCCTCGCTTTTCGATGGCTACCAAAGCTTTTCAGAGATTGATAATTCCTTTTTTCTCAGTACTCGCCGCGAAGCGGATGGCATCTACGCGACCTTAAATCAACTGGAAAATGGCATACCTATCCAATTTGAATTGGTACGCATTAGCAGCGATCTCAGCTCATTGGAATGGCGCAGACCAGTTGTTGGTATCAATGGACTTAATTCAGACACTCGTTTGGGGCAAACCCTTGCAGCAGATGCGGGTCACATCTATGTAATTGGCAATACCGATTTTGGAAAGGAAGATGGTTTGTGGAGAGCGGGTATGGTAGCCGCTATCGCCAAAGAAGAGGGCAACATTGTATGGAAAAGGGAAATTTCCTTGTCGGAAAGGGCAGACGATTTTTCCAGCATCCTCATTCGCAATGAACAGCTCTACATAGCGGGAACCTACTCTACCTATCGCGTTGACCTTCAGAATTTAGGCTATGGCTTTATGGCCAAACTCAATAAGTCGACAGGCGAAAGAGAGGCATTCCGCTCTTTTGGGGGAGATACCTTTCTTTCGAGCTTTACCAACCTGCATCTAAAAGATGATCTTTTAGTCGGTCTTGGCTTTACCAATTTGTTTTCTGACGATGAATACGATAATTGGATATTGACCTTTGATCGCAATACCCTTTAGGCCAACACCTGATCTTCTCTGACCTGATCCCAAGCGCCATATACGGCTTTGACAAATGGGCCAGACAAAAAGGCATTGGTATCCAATTGGCTTTGGAAAACAGGGCCTTGCCACTGGCCAGAGAGCAACATTCTGGCTACTTCGCATAATGGGGCAGCCGTTGTGGCCTGAATCGCTCTTAGCGTATGATGTCCTACCTTGACGGGGGGAATGTAATAGGCTTTTTCCATAGCTCTCAGCCGTCCATGGGCATCCTTACCTTCCACCGCTGCAAATACCAGAACGATATCATCTTCTACAGAGGGAATCTGCTCGAGCATAATATTTTCCAGTTTGCCAATCAAATCTTTTCCATCGGGAATATTGGCTAAGGTCTTTTGTACCCAAGCATAGTGCCCAGGGTAACGAATTGTTTTATAATCCAAGTCAACGACCTTCCCCTCCAAGGCTTCTGGAAGGTCAGCCGCACCTCCAGAGGTGAGATTGCTTTCATAAGTGACCCCATCTATGATAAAGGTATCTTTTTCAGATAGGGCGGGCAAAGTTCGCTTTACCCCATTCCGAACGACAATGGCATCTTTGACATATTCCGTAGCTACCCCAATCGGGCTCCAGGTAAAGCCATAATAATGTGGCGGTCTGGCATGCTGAGTCAGTGCCCCCACCTTCATAATCAATTTATTCACCTTGTCTACATGATGGTTTTGACAAAAATCCTGAAACAATTTATGTCCCAAAATATTGATAAACCCAGGTGCTAAACCCGTTTGTAGTACAAAACCTTTACGCGCATCTTGAGCGATGTTGACAACTTCCTGGGTTTCTTTGACGTATTCCGTCAAATTGGCATAATGTAGATCGTATTCGCAAGCCAAACGAGCTAAACGCGGTGCCTGACTTCCAGGCAAACAATCCAGGATGATATCTGCTTCTTTTAATATGCTGCTCATCAATTCGCTGCTGCCTTCCATAGGCATCGCAAATGCCTCTATATCGAGTTGGTCCTTGGTGGTCCCTTGCTGAATCCACTCCACCGCTTCGTGAGCAGTAGCAGAGCGGGCATCTCCTAGATAGAGTTTGGTATTAAAATCCTTGTTTTCGGCAAGGATCAAACCTACCGCTCTTCCAATCCCACCAGACCCAGCTATTACAATATTGTGTTTCTCAAACATGATCTTTTTGTTTTATTTGGTTGTTAGGCCAATAAGTTATACGGAACAGGTCTCCCCTTAAATCCGTTTTTGGCAGCGTAAAGCTAAGGACTTGATCCAAAAGCTCCTCGATTTGAAGCTGAAAAATTCGCTATTATCTGCCTCTTTATATCTTTTATCAAAGTCTATTCCTAAAGTGATTAACTGGATTTTGATCAATAATATTTTTGGTCTGAGCAGACAAAAAGTGGTAAATTCTGAGCATTATGTACAATATCATCGCCCTATGGAGAAACAACTGAAACAGCTAGCTAAAGCACTGGATGGCGAAGTTCACTATGGCCCCCTTATGCGAAGGCTCTATGCAACAGATGCTTCTGTATACAGACAGTTGCCCCTGGCGGTCGTTCTCCCGCGCCATGCTCAGGATATTCAACAAAGCATCCGCTTTGCCCACCAAAACGGACTTTCCATCATTCCAAGAGCAGCGGGAACTTCCCTGGCTGGACAATGCGTAGGCGAAGGTATCGTAGTCGATGTATCCAAATACCTCAACCGTATACTGGAAATACAAGCAGAGGAAAACTGGGTCCGATTAGAGCCAGGAGTGATTCGCGATGAGCTGAATATGCACCTAAAGAAATACGGACTTTGGTTTGGTCCCAATACCTCAACGGCTAATCGCTGTATGATTGGTGGGATGCTCGGAAATAACTCCTGTGGCTCCACTTCCATTGTTTATGGCAGTACGCGTGATCACGTACTTGAGATCAAAGGCTTTCTAAGCGATGGCAGCCCTGTACATTTCAAAGCCCTCCAAGAAGGAGAATTGGCTCAAAAACTTGCTGGGCAAAATCTGGAAAGCCGCATCTACCAACAACTGCATCAAAGGCTTTCAGATCCCGCCGTAAAGCAGGAAATCAAGGCCCAATTCCCAAAATCCAGTATCCATCGTCGCAATACGGGCTATGCTATTGACCTGTTGCTACAAAACCAACCCTTTGATCCCAAGGGCGATCCAATGAATCTCTGTCAATTAATTGCTGGCTCAGAGGGAACCCTGGCCTTTATTACAGAAATCAAACTCCACGTCGATCCACTCCCTCCTGTAGCAGAAGTATTACTCTGTGCTCACTTTCACAGCATAGAAACCGCCCTAAAAGCCGTTTTGATTGCCATGCGGCATCGCCCTTATGCCTGCGAGTTGATGGATAAGATCATCCTGGATTGTACCAAAGATAGCCTGGCTTATCAAAAAAACCGCTTTTTTCTAGAAGGCGACCCAGAAGCTATTCTGATCGTTGAGTTTAGAGCAGATGATCAAGATCAAGCAACCCAATTAGCAGAGGCATTAAAGACTGCATTAGAAATAGCAGGATTGGGCTATGCTTTTCCCCAACTACAGTTTCCACAAAGTCAGATGGTTTGGGAATTGCGAAAGGCTGGGCTGGGCTTACTCGCCAATCTACCAGGTGATCGAAAAGCGGTAGCCTGTATAGAGGATACAGCAGTGGCCTTGGAAGATCTACCAGCCTATATCACTGAGTTTAGCCAATTGATGTCCTCTTTTCAACAAGAAGCCGTCTATTATGCCCATGCTGGCGCAGGAGAGCTGCACCTACGCCCCATCTTAGACCTAAAAAATAGCGAAGACCGAAGATTATTCCGCGAAATCAGTTTGGCGACAGCTAAGCTGGTCAAAAAGTACCAAGGCTCGCTGAGTGGGGAGCATGGCGACGGGCGGGTAAGAGCTGAATTTATTCCTTTGATGATTGGGGAAAAAAATTATGCCCTCCTACGAGAGATCAAACAAACCTGGGACCCTAAAAATATATTCAATCCAGGCAAAATTGTCGATGCACCAGTTATGAATGAATCCCTGCGCTACGAAGCAGAACAGGAGACGCTGGTCCCCAATACCGTTTTTGACTATACAGAAGTGGGCGGTATTCTCCGTGCTGCTGAAAAGTGCAATGGCTCTGGTGACTGTCGCAAATTGGCACTATCAGGGGGGACGATGTGCCCTAGCTATCAAGCGACCCGCGATGAAAAAGATACGACCAGGGGCCGCGCCAATGCCTTAAGAGAGTTTTTAAGCCAAAACAGCTCCGCTCAAAACCCTTTTGACGAGCAATCGCTATATGAAGTAATGGACCTTTGTATCTCCTGTAAAGGCTGTACTTCCGAATGTCCTTCAAGTGTAGATATGGCAAGTATGAAGGCTGAGTTTTTACACCAGTACTACAAAAGCAATGGCATCCCGCTCCGCGCAAAAATCTTTGCCAATAATGCCCAAATGAACGAATGGGCTATGCTATGGCCCAGCCTATCCAATTTTGCCCTGTCCAATCCATTGAGTGGAACCTTGATGAAAAAACTATTGGGCATTGCGCCCGCGCGGAGCTTTCCTCGTCTACATGCCTTTAGCCTAAGGAAATGGTATAAAAAACACTGGCCCAGCCTTCGGCCTACCTCGCCCAGCAAAGGCACCCTCGTATTATTTTGCGATGAATACACCAATGTTTATGATGTAGAGATTGGGATAAAGGCCATTCAACTACTGGCGCGATTGGGCTATGAGGTAAAAATGCCTGCTCATTCCGAAAGTGGTCGGGCGCATATGTCTAAGGGCTTATTGGAAGAAGCCAGGGTATTGGCTCAGCAAAATGTCGAGCAATTTAGCCCTATTATCCATGAATCACAGCCGCTGGTTGGGATAGAGCCCTCTGCCCTATTGAGCTTCCGCGATGAATACCCCCGCTTGCTTAGAGGGGAATGGCAGCAAAAAGCCAAAGCTCTGAAAGAACATTGTTTGCTCATCGACGAGTTTATTAGTCGAGAGATACAGGCGGGGCGCATTGATAAAAAAGCCTTTACTGAGCAAACCAGAAATATACTTTTGCACGGGCATTGTCACCAAAAAGCACTAGCGGATCTCGCTGACACCGTTTGGATGTTGAATCTACCAACCAATTATTCTGTAGAGGTCATCCCTTCTGGTTGTTGTGGGATGGCGGGGTCTTTTGGATATGAAAAAGAGCATTATGAGGTGAGTATGGCCATTGGGGAATTGGTGCTTTTCCCAGCCGTTCGAAAGGCAGAAGAAGAAGTGCTCATTGCGGCTCCAGGGACCAGTTGTCGACATCAGATTCAGGATGGGACAGCGCGAAAGGCTTTACATCCGATAGAAATATTGTTTGAAGCCTTAGCCTAGTGGTTTGACTGTTGGAAAAGTAATGGCCAATCCTTTATGGGATAGGTGTTTGCCATCTAGACCCATTTGCAGATTTCGTTCTGAAGGGATCACATCTATACAAGCCTGGTCTTGTGCATTTCCGATAATTTGGTAAAAACGGGCTTTGTCTTCAGGGAATCGAGTAATGCCTTTTTGGCATTCTTTGATCAAGGTATCAAAACGGCGATGCCGCAAAAGCAAATCGAGTTTGAGCTGAAAGATATCCTTTGCATTGGGGTATTTGAGTATACCGAAGTCAATGATACTCAGGGCATTATCCAAATCGCCATTCCCTTCATAAAGTCGGCTGGCATTTCGGTAGACCTGCACATTTTTAGTCCCTGTTTCAATCAGCCGCAAATACCAATCGAGCGCTACCTCCTTTTGCCCACACAGTTCTGCACCGTGCGCAGTGAGGAGGAGCATATTTTCATTAAAAGAATAGCTCCAACCCAAATTGACTGATTCTCGGCAGACATATAGATGGCAATAGCTGGCCCAACGGGAATAGTGAAAAAAGCGGGTATTTTTAGATTCGCGGTAGGCAGTTCGAGACAAATCAGCGAGAAAAACATAGAGCCCATCCAGGAATTTTAGGGCGCGAAGCTGGATATCTGGCTGCCCCGTTTCATAAGCTTTGTTAAATCCATCAATAGCTATTTCCAGATGAGTATCTGTGATATTGGTATTGTCTTGATCTATTTGGCTAAAAAATAGTCTGGCGTGAACAAAACCTTGGTAATAATGCCACTGTGCCAAATCGCCAGGAGCCAAATCTTCTTCTCGATCTAATACGTCCGAAATGCGCTTATCAGCTTCTGTAAAGTCTTCTTTTTCAATTAGTTGCTTGATATCGTTTAGGCTGGATTGTGCCCATGAAGCGCTGTAGAAGAGACAAAAGAGAGCAGGGATAAGGAGGTATCTCATGGGACCCACGGTTTTGGGGATAAGAACAAAACGATGAAAGCTCAAGTCATTCACATATGAAACAAATTTAATATAAAAAAAGGATAAATAAAAATAGATCATCATTTGAGCTCTCTGAATAACTTCAATAAGTGTTCTGCGCCTTGATAAGAGGAAATTTCCTGATGGAGGATGCCTTGCTTGACCTTGGCAAATTCAGCCGCTAATGTTTGATTCTCAAAAAACAACTGCTGCAAACCCTCTCGGATTCCCTCTTCTAACCAGTATAACGCCTGTTCTTTCCGTCTTCGTTCAAAGAAGCCATTTCTTTTGGTCAATTCGAGGTATTTTTTTACTGAATCCCATATTTCGTCGATCCCACTTTGCGTCAAAGCGGAGCAGAGCAAGACTTTGGGAGTCCAATTGCTTTCTCGCATTGGCATCAGATGCAGGGCATTGCGGTATTCTCTCTTGGCGAGTTTGGCGAGCTTGATTCGATCTCCATCTGATTTATTGACGGCAAGCAAATCAGCCATTTCGACGATTCCCCTTTTGATGCCCTGTAGTTCATCTCCAGCGCCAGGGAGGAGGAGGAGGAGGAAAAAATCGACCATTGCATGCACGGCTGTTTCTGACTGCCCTACCCCAACGGTCTCCACAAACAGGGTATCAAAGCCTGCGGCTTCACACAAAAGCATCGTCTCTCGAGTTTTTTGAGCGACGCCTCCCAAGGATTCACCAGCTGGGGAGGGACGTATGAAGACCGCGGGATTGGCGGAGAGGATGGTCATGCGAGTCTTATCTCCCAAAATACTACCACCACTTCTGCTACTGGAAGGATCAATGGCTAATACGGCCAGTTTTCTATCCTGAGCTAATACATATTGACCCAGCGCTTCGATAAAAGTACTTTTCCCCACCCCTGGTGTGCCCGTAATGCCAATACGAACAGAGTGACCGCTAAATGGCAAACAGCGCTTCACCAATTCATTGGCTTGCTGTCGATGATCGGGACGGGTGCTTTCCACTAGGGTAATGGCTCGGCTGAGCAGCATTCGATCTCCAGCCCGAACCCCTTCCCAAAGCTCATCGACAGAAGGCAGGGCCGATCGCTTCCGTTTAAAGCGGCTGCTGAGCTGGGGATTTAAGGCAGGTCCCTTTTTCCCTTTGGCAGGGTCAGACGGATGATCAGAATTGGGCATTTGAC
>JBCBDH010000062.1:0-16097 GCA_038529855.1 Bacteroidota bacterium
CCGACCCCACCAATTTTGGCATCTTCATGGCTTATATGGGTGGGGTCGGAGAAAAAGGAAAATACCCTTACCCGCGACCATTGTACGATGAGTTGATAGCGTTTTTCATCAGCTCGAAGCCAGGTCATCTCTGTATTGCTAAAGCCGATAAATTCTTGTTTGAGACCATACAAAGCAGAGATCAAGGCCAAAAAGATCATAAACTTGATGATAAACTTAATGGATTTTAAACTACTAAAGGCCTCAGCTGCAATAAAATACAGCAAAACCAAGCCCGCCATACTTCGCACGGTAAATACCCAGGCCAGCCGCGAACCCGCCGCAGGATTGAGCACTTGTATCAAATTATAAAAGACCCAAATCAAGATAATCGTACTAATTGGGCTGGCCGCAAAACTCAAATCCCGATCTTTCACCTGCCGAATCAACAAACCAAAAAACATTAAAAACAGCAATGCATCCAATGTCATACCCCAAGGCAGCTCTGCGTATTTACTCAATAAACCCACCAGCACAGCAACAACCATGCTGATGGAGATACCCAATACTGGATTAAACAGACAGGCCCCAGCAATGGGAAGTGCCAAAATACCAACTAGTAAAACAGCGCTAAATTTCAGTCCCAGTATCGACACCACATAGGCAATACCAAGGGCCAGGGCACTCATAATCAAATAGCCCAGGGGCGTATCGAGTTGATGCCCAAAGAATTGGCTGCGAAGCCAAAAGGTAAACTGTTGGTAGCTGCGCGTTAGCATAGTGAATTAAAAAAATAATATTTTCAAATAGCTTCCCAAAATGAGCAGTACGGCAATAGCCAATACGGCAAACTCTAGAAGTCGTTCTATATCTGTCAGTTCCTTTGGTCCCTTCATTATCCCGTTGTTTTTTCAAGGGGCATCTTGGCTACTTTTTCCCAAGTTCCCTGCTCAAAATTATAGCGTTTGATGATGCGGGCTGGATTGCCTGCTACTACCGTATAGTCTGGTACATCCTTTGTCACCACACTGCCAGCTGCTACAATGACATGCTTACCCACCTTTACCCCAGCCACAATCACAGCATTGGAACCCAACCAGCAATTATCGCCTACTTCAATAGGTGCTGTTGTCGTTTCTTGCTCTTTAATAGGGCGGCTAATATCTTCGTAAGCGTGATTCAAACCCGATAGGACGACGTGCTGTGCAATCAAAATATCCTTCCCCAACCGAACTGGCCCAATGACAATGGAGGATATGCCCACCAAAGTCCGATCGCCAATAAAAACATCACCCACCGCATTGTTGATGGTGGCAAAATCTTCAATCAGGCAATTTTCTCCTACTTCAAATTGATTGTAGGGCATGACATCCATTCGCGCCCTTCTGGCTATGACAGCTCCCTTTCCTTTTTTGTGCTTAAAAGGATTCCAAAATAAGCGAACCCACAAGCGGGGCCGATATTGGTTGCGAGGGGAGAGCATAAAGAGCGCGAGGGCCTTTAGCCTTGGATTGGATTTGATTTTCTCTTTAAATGTGGCCATAGTTTACTCTTCCGTTTTCTGATAGTTGGCCTTTCGGTCTGTTTCTAATGCTAGCCCCTTTCCCTCCAGGGCTTGCTTGATAATCTGCCAAAACTGCGCAACGCGAGCCGCCCAGGTATTGGATTGAGCGACTGCTAGTCTTTCGCTGATGATGGTTTCGGTATTATGGGCAATGGCTTGGTCGATACGAGCGACAAAATCCGATTCATTGGCTGCCAAAAAGATGTGTTCCTTAAAACCGCTGATGTCTTCTGAAAAATTTGTGGATACAACGGCCTTTCCAGCAGCTAGGTATTCATTGATTTTAAGCGGATAAATACTGCGTGTAAGGGTATTGCAATGAAAAGGAATTAGTGCGCAATCAAAGTATTTTAAGTATCTGGGAAGTTCTTCAATCGGCTTGCCACCAGTAAAGATAACGTTGGGCATCTTGTCAAGTCCTAACTCAAGATACTGATTATTATTGATTGGACCAATTAATACCAGTGTCTTATCTTGGTGAGTCTCAGCTACTTGTTTCAACAAATCGTAATTGACGCGCATGTTGTCCAGATTACCCATATAGCCAATAATTGGGCCCTTGATCTTTTGTAATTCTTTGGGTCGTGGAAATTCCTCCTCCAAAGCCCGTCTGAAGATGCGGGTATCCGCTGCATTATTCAAGATGTGAACTTGGCTGCTATAGGCCGATTGCAGACGGTGGAGTTCGGTAGAAGTGACCAGAGTAATATCTGCTGCTTGGATGGCTTTGATTTCTAGTCGTGGGCCGTGTTTAACCGTGTAGTCGCTTTGGCTAATGTCATCTACACTTTGGTAGATGGTCAATAGCGGGCGGAGAGCGGAAGGCAGACGATAGGTGACATAAGGATCAAAACAATTGATGTAGATGAAATCCTTAATCTGGTATTTTTTGATGGTTTGCTGGATGCATTGATCAGTCAGTCGATAATTATAGCGGGCCATCCAATCGTAGAATGCACCATCTGGTAGCCAATTGACAGGTAGGCTGAGTGGCGGATCGACGATGATGAGCTGGTCGTGGATTTCCTGGAAGCTGGAGCGACTCAGGGAGCGATTGGCGGCTTCGTGGATAGCCCCATTATTGCTCAGGATGTCTTTGACAGAATTGGGATGGTTGATGTAAAAAACGCGATTATGACGAGCAAATTCTTTAGCTAGGGCGATGGAAATGGAAGAGTAGGAGCCATCCCAGCGGAAGATGCCCATCAGTAAAATATCTATTTGTTTTTGTTTCAACACTTTGCTCATGAAAGCTTTTGTAAGACTAAAAATTCTTTGGTTACCAGAAAATCCAAGGGAAATACCCGTAGATTGACTTGTTCTAAGGCAGAATAGCGATTGATAAAGCTATGGCTTTTTCTGTAAGTTATCTCTAAAGGCAGATCGTTGAGTACACTCATCAATTTGCTGTGTGTCAGGTGATTGAGTCCGTAATAAGCGGAAACCAGGTCACTTTCCAACTCACCAACCAATTCCTCATTATTCTTTTCGATTAAGCGGTGCAACAAACCACCAGGCAAAAACTGACACCAGGGGATTTTGACCGCATGTGTGACGTGAGAAGCATAGGGGCTACGCCAGGGGGGATAGCTTACAAATAATCGCCCGCCAGGTTTCAGCGCAATACTCATCTGCCGAAATACTTGCTCTAGAATAGGCAGTTCGATATGCTCCGCTACATCATTCATAAAAATAACATCAAAGCGTTCTTCTTCTTTGATGGGGTCGGTAAGGATATTGCGTTGGGCAAAGGTAACTCGATTGGCCTGGTGGGTTTTCTTGAGCTCTTGGGCAATTTGCATGTGATGTCCATCAATATCATAGCCATAGACCTGGCAATCCCATTGTCGGGCATACCAAAGAGTCATTCCTCCCATCCCACAGCCAAAATCCATTACGCGCTTGCCCGTCAGGTCAAACAACTGCGCAATGAGCTGTTTGTCTACCTTGAGATGGGCCGCCTCATCATTGAGGAAGTTGTCTTCGGCATAAGCAATACCTTTATCAAATTGTTGCTTAGTCATCATATTTTACACCTCCGTTTTTAGTGCTACCCATTTCTTACGCAAAATTTCGTAAACCGTTCGATAGGCTTTGACATAAAAAGGCAGAATATGGCCAAAAACATTGGGTGCCCAGATGCCAATCATTCGATTCAGTACGATCTGCGTAATACTAAAGAGGATAAAATAACCACTTAGCGTCGCATAAGCAGCCCCAATAATGCCCATTTGGCTGATCAGTATATAGTTTAAGGCAATGTTGAGGATCATACCAAAAAGGGTAAAGAAGAAGTTGATCTTGGGCCGACCAATGGAGTCCAGTACGGTCCCAAATTGTACCACAAAAGGAATAAATAGCCCAAACCAGATGGTAATTTGCAAGATGGGAACGGTGTCTAAGTATTTCTCAGAAGCCAAAAAAACAATAATTGGCTCTGTGAAGAGGTATACAAAAAGCATAAAAGGCAGGATAATCGCCAGAATGGCGCCCACCGATTGCTCATATAGTTCTTTGATCGCCTTCAGCCCTTCACTTTTCATCTTTCTGGCGCTCTGCGGAAAGACGATGGAAGCCACAGAAAAGGTGGGTACTTCCACTAGATTGGTGATTTTTATCGCCCATTCATAAACTCCCACTGCAATTGTCCCCGTTGGCACCAATAAACCCAGCATCAGTTTATCAATAGTCTTGTAGAGCATAGCACTCAAATTGGTCCCAAAAACGAAGATGCCAAAAGTAAATAATTTGCGCATCCACTCCCAATCAATCCGTCGACTAAATTTTAAATAGGGACGGGCAAAATAAAAGGAAACCGATGCCGCCAGCACCGCCGCCACAATCTGACACAAGGCTAATTGAATCAAACCAATCGTCGATGCACTCAGATACAATCCCAGTATGTAAAAGAACAAAGTGCCTTTCAATACAAAATTGCTCATAAAAATGCCCCGAAAGTCCAGATTGGCCTGTTGGATAAAATTGAATTGCTGAAAGGGAACCAAAACCAGGGTGGTCATGCAATAAATGCGAAGCATGGCGGCCAAGATAGGGGCTTCAAAAGCAGTAGCAATCAGCCCCGCAAAAAGCAAAAAGATCAATATACAGATTACCGTCAAACCTAAATTGATCATCAATGAAGCGGTCGAAATCAGCGGCACCTCCTCCTCTTCGCAAGTGCTCAGATAGCGCACCAAAGCATTTTGCAACAAACCCCCTCGCCCCACTTCAATAAAGCTAAAAAAGGCCCCAAATAAAACCCAGGTGCCAAAATCGGTAATGGACAAGGCTCTAGCCAGAAAGTAAATACTCCCAAAGCCAAAGATGAAGACAGAACCCCGTTCTAATATGCTGAGAAGGCCGGATTTTAGCCAGTAAGATTGCTCCGATGCTGCCACGAGGTACTGTGTTTAATGGTTGTATTCGATCTATCCGAGGTTCTTGAGGTCGATTTTATTCAGGATGGCTCCCAAAAAACGATCGCCCAATCCCTTTAGGAATTCAATGGACTCTTTGTCTTTTTGCTTGATTTGCGTATCTGCTGAGAAAACAGCGACGACCTTATCCGCAAAATCGATCAATTCTTTGGTATCTGAATACTGATTCATTGGAGCGGACTCCATAAATACATAATCGTAATTATTGGAGATGCGCTTGATAAACTGTTTGAAGTCCTTATCTGCAAAGACTTCTGATGGAGAATTAAAAGAGCCCTTATTGCCGATGATATCGACATTGTCAAAATTGTAGTGACTGTTGATTTTTTTGGACTCAAATTCTTCATCCAAACGACTTTCGCCCAACAGACGGGAATTGAGCAGATTGTCTTGCATAGATTCTTTGGACATCTGCGTCAGTTCATTGTGCTTGAAGTTGGTATCGACAAGTAAGACCTTTTTGTTTTTCAGCGTCAGCGAATGAGCCAGGGTAATGATGAGAAAGGTCTTGCCTTCTTGTGCCTTGGTACTGGTAAACAAAAAGGTTTTTCCACCACTATTTTCCAGCGTGAAGCGCAAATTTCGAATGGCTTCTCGAAATACCTGCATCTTCTCATTCTTGGTTTGGCCACTAAACAATTGGGCCAAATCCAGCTTTTTAGTCTTGATGCGATTGATGCTGCCCAATAAATTGAGCCCAGTAAACTTTTTGAATTTATGGGGGGAATTGACACTGTAATCCACAAAGGCTAGGAAGAAAACCAGCACAGAGGCAAATGTCCCTCCAATAATGCCAGAGAAAGCAGAAATAATAGCTTTTTGCTTGGATTCAGGGCGCTCGGGCATTTGAGCATATTCAAAGATTTGAACGGGTAGGGTAGAGTTGTCCAAATTGCGCTTTTCCCGACTGTAATCAGCATAAACCTCTTCGTATTCCCGCTCGGCAATTTTTAGCTCCTGTTCCAGTCGCCTCACAAAATCCTCGTCGGATACAAAGCTATTGGCCTTTATCCGCATATCAATCAATGCGCGGTCAATGGCCTGTACAGAGGATTCAGCCTCTGCCAGTTCCACTTCCAGGTCAATGCGTTGTTTGAGCAGATTCTCTTCGCGTTCTTTGACCGTATCGTCATCATCATCTTTGACCATCTTGGATAATTCGACAATGCGCTCATCCCGATTTTTTCGAGTCAAATCCAGTCTGCGTTTGATCTTTTCATCTGTATAGCCTGAAGCAATCCATTTATTCTGAAGCTCTTCGATTTGCTTTTTTAGATTGGCAATGGCTTTATTATTAACCAGCGCAACGGCTTTATCGCCCGTGCTGCGCTTATTATTCTCAGCGAGATAGCGATTGTATTCTTGTATGCTTTTCTTTAGGGCAGGAATCTTTTGGCGGTTCTCCTGCTTGGTATTTTCCAGTTCCTTAATTTGAGAGATAACTGCTTGGCGCTGTCCATCCAAATCCGCCAGGTTTCTATTGTCGAGGTAAAAGCGAAGTTGGCGGCGAAGGCTATCCACCATGGCCTTCTTTTCATCGACCTGTCCATCGAAGAATAGGACGGAATTATACTCCTCTTCTTGTTGGATGAGCTGATAGTTTTTTAGAAAATCCTTACAGAAGGTATTCGCCGCATAGGTGGACAGTTTGGGATTTTCAGAGACGAAGTCGATATTCATCAGGTCCGTATCGCCCTTGCGTTCTACTTTGAGGTTGTAGCTCATCATGCCTTCATAGTCATAGCCATAAGCTTTGGAGAGGTCTTTGTACATCCGCTCCATAATTGGATTATCAAGGGTGAATTTTAGCGAATCCAGCTTATTGCTCAGCAGGCTTTTAAATTCTTCGATTTGCGCTTCATTATAACGAAAATCCAACTCTTTCTCTGGAGGTAGCGTTCGGAAAGGCGTTTCAGCATTGATGCCATTGGGCCCTAAGTCGTGGAGTAGGAGTCGATAGCTGAGAAAGGCGACATTTCGCTGAGAAGTCATTAATTCGATGAGATTACCAAAACCCATATCGACATAAAACTGTTGTATCCAGGGGTTCTCACTATCTGGATTCAGTCCTGTAATATCGACAATGCCAGTGGCTAGTACAGCGGTAGACTTGTACTTATCTTCTTGGCGATCAATGAGAAAGTAGGCTGCGAGGGCACTTAGAAGTACCGCAGTAAGGATGAGCCATTTTCTTCTGAATAGTATGTTTAAAAAATACTGTAAGTCCATAGTAAAAATTAAAGTTCGTCAACGAATAACCAACTATGAATAAAAACAAAAGTGTTTGGCGGCAGGGCGAAGAAATAAGATCAGTAGGAACGCTATTTAATCAGCCAATAATATTCAACCGCTTAACAGTTGTTGGGAAATGAAGAGGACTTCAGTGTAGCTTGCTTGTACGTTTTTGGCCACGGGGGCTGACAAAATTTTCACAATTTTATGACTATTTTGCCACATAAACAAGTTCCGCTGTCTTGATTTATAGGTCTTAACAATTTGGCTAATTGGCTCTTTTTCAGGGAATAAGTTAAAACCTGTATATATAGTAGTCCCGCTTCGATAAGCCGTTCAACTGTCGTGCAAAACACATGAAACATTTAACTTATTTCAATTATTGGTCCAAAATTCGAAATGTCGCTTATTATTTTGCGTTTCTTTAATATAAATCGTATCGTTCCGTTCATTTTTGACGATCAGCCCGTTCTGATCAAAGCTATGAATGTGATAAACTAGTGAATATGATGCTTAAGACTCTTTCTGTTGGGTACAAAACTTTCCTGTTTTTCCTGATTTTCTTTGTTGGCAATACCTCAATGGCTCAGGTAGATGAATCGCCCTGGCGGGCTATCCAAAACAATGACTTTGTTCGAGCCAAAAGCTTATTGGAAAAGCAAGTCCAGCAAAATCCAGCCAATGTCGACGCCCTTTGTGGCCTTATTTTTATCGCAGAGACCATCCAAGACTATGCGAATTACAAAAAATACACCCAGCAATTAATTGAAAAAGGAGGCAATGAGGAGGACCTTGCTCTTTTTTATGAAGTCTATGATTACGATCCCGCAAAACTGCTCAAGCAAGATGTTTCCGAGGAACTCAAGATGAAAGCCCGCCTTTCGCAGTCAGACTCTCTGATCGCTCGTCGTAAGTTTAAAAAGAGCCGCGAGCTGCTGCGAGAGGGGATTGGACTGTATGATTGGTCCATTATTGGCCCCTTTACCAATATCGCTGGTAGTGGGATTCAGGAGGTGAGCCCCGTTGAAAAGCAAGCTTTTTCGCTCAATAGCAATTATGAAAATGAAGCGGGTTTTGAATTGCGCTGGCTCAAGCGGGAACAGCCCGAACCCGATGGCATTATTTCTTATTTCGACCGATTGCCTGGCATCAATGAAGGCACCTATTTTGCCAATACTTTTATCGAAGTGCCCTCTGATCGACTTATTCAGTTTCGCGTCGCCAGGACTACCCCTACCAAGATATGGCTAGATGATCAGTTGATTTTTGAGGCTTATGATAATGTCGCTTATGATTGGGATTTGGAGTATGTGACTTTGAATATTCCAGCAGGCTGGCATCGCATCTTGGTCAAGCAAGCCCCTTTGCTAAAGGATGAAAATACCAGCAATATCTATCTGGATTATAATGACAAAACTGATGAAGGCGATGGATTTACCAATGATGAGAACTATTATGACGATTATCGCTTTGGCGGTTCTTATAATGAAAAATCCTACAATCGTCCCCTGTTGGCCCTTCGACTGACGGATGAAAAAGGCCAGGTGTATCGCGATTTGAAATCCGCTTTTGAGGCAGACTATCAGCCAGGTAAATACGAAGTGCGTCTTGTTGAAAACAATTTAATCGAAAAGATCAAAGCCCGCATCCAGCAGAATGAGCAGGATCTAAAACAGTACTACCTGCTTTGTAAAGCTTATCAGCACTATGAATTTTATGAAGAAGCGGAAGCCTACTTTGTGGATTTGCACCAGAAAAATCCCAAATCAGCTTATTTCCGCTATCTCTTGGCCAAATGCTATGCAGCCAATAACAAAGGCGATAAGGCAGAGAGTTTGATCAATGGGTTGGATGAAAAAAAGACCCCGCTCTTTGCCGTTATGGCTGCGGATCTCAAAAAGATCGACAAGGATAAAAATGAGCCTGATTATTTAGTCGCCTTGGATAAATTGTACCAAGTGTCTCCCACCAACTGGGATGTGGTCTCTTCTTATTTGGATTATTTTGGCAATCAGGGAAAGACAGCAGAAAAACGCTCTTTTATTGAAGATTTCCTTTTGCGTTTTCCCGATGATAAATACCAAAAACGCCTGGAACCTTATCTAGAAGACGACAGCTATAAGCCTTCTTCCTATGTACCTGAGACCGATAAGGAGCGAGATAAACGCGCCAAAGAAGCCCTCAAGAATCGAAAAAAACGCTTTGTTTACAATGATTACAGAGAGGCCATCAGCTACTACAAACGCAAGAAAAAGGAGGAAGAAATCATCAAACTTCACCAAGAACTCATTGAGTTGTTTCCGTCCAGACTCTATTATCGCGAACAGGCTGCCCGCTATTTGTTTGAAAAAGATCGCCTTGACGAGACCCTAGAGGTCTTGGAACAAATTCAACAATTGACACCCTATGATGATGACATCTTGGAGTTGATGGGAGATGTCTATATCGAAAAGGACGATAAGGAGCGAGCATTGGATTATTACCAACGAGCGATGAGGGTGAGCAAGATTGGCCAAAAGGGCTATTATGCCTATGGGCAATTGCAAAGCAAGATTGATCGCATTATTCCTAAAAGTACGCTAAAGGATAATTTTCAATCCCCAGAGTTTGCCTCAGCAATGGAGGATGGTGATTGGAAGGAGCGCTATAAAGAGGAGGAGTCCCTAATCCGTTTATACACCATAGAAGCTGTACTGAATGAAGATAATGAAATGGATTATCATCAAAAATTGATGATCTCTATTCTAAATGAAGCGGGGGCGAAATATTGGACAGAAGCTAATTTTAGCTTTTTGGGAGAATTGAATTTTGTCAAAGTCATCAAGGCAGATGGTACGGTCACTAGTCCAAATCGCAATTGGGGCTATGTCGTTTTTCAAAACCTTGAGCCTGGCGATGTCATTCAAATTGAAGGACAAACAACCGCTGATATGACCCGTGAATTGCCTGGGGAAATGGTCCACATCATGCTTTTGTCCTATGATGTACCTATATACAAAGCCGCCATTGAGTTTATCACTCCCAAAGATCAGGAACTCAATATTCGTTGCAATCGCTTGGATTGCCAATTGCAGGAAAAGGGGCTGGGAGAGGAGCATCGCTACTATCGCTGGGATTTTGAACATGTTGCAAAGCGAGAGCGGGAGATGGCTGCTCAGGAAAGCCTGGATTCCTACGCCTGGCTGATGGTGGGTACCTTGGATAATTGGAGCGAAGTAGTCAAATGGTACTTGCGCAAGACCTACCGCCGCTTGGAGAGCAATTATGAAATCGACGAAGCACTGACAGAAATCATCAAAGAGGGGATGACTAAGGAAGAAAAAGTCAGGGCCATTTACAATTACCTGACGCGTGAGATTACCTACTCCTATGTATCCTTCCTCAATTCCAATTACATCCCCAAAAAGCCATCTGCAACGATTGCAGCGGGTATTGGAGATTGTAAGGATGTCGCTTCCTTGATGATGACCATGCTCAATAAAGTTGGCATTCCCTCTTACTATGTTCTATTGAGGTCCCACAACTACACGGATATCAAACCTGAACCCTCCATCACAGCTTTCAACCACGTCATTGTTGGCTATGATCTGGGCGATGGTGAATTGCGCTACCTCGACATGACCACTGATTACTACCCTGACTACGTCATTCCTGAATCAGATGCTGGGGCATGGGGGCTGGTGGTCAAGGAAGGCGTAGACGACCTAATTCGCCTACCTGGTGATGTACTCAATAGCCAAAAGAGCCAACTGGAAGTAGATGTA
This sequence comes from Bacteroidota bacterium, assembly GCA_038529855.1. Taxonomy (GTDB): domain Bacteria; phylum Bacteroidota; class Bacteroidia; order Chitinophagales; family Saprospiraceae; genus JBCBDH01. The sequence goes on from JBCBDH010000062.1 coordinate 10,977, forward strand.
AAAGCGGCCATCCACCCAGATCGCAGCCTCACAATGGATGTATCCGCCAAGGCGACTGGCGTCATGGGCGGCAAACTCCGCGAATCCCTCAATCGCATCACCACTCCTGATGATCGCCTCAATTTTCTGCTCACCTTCTATGGAGAGGGAGCTTTTGATTACCTCAGTATCGACGATTTTACTTTTGAGCAATTGGAAGACATCTCCGCTCCGCTAGGCAACACTCTGGAAATGAAAGCCTATAATCACTTGGAAAAAGTCAGCGATTTCTACATCATCCGCGTCCCGCTCCTCAAGGCCATCAAAACGGACCCTGTGATGTTTTCCAAAAAGCGCTACAACAACCTCAATCTGGCTTTGCTCATGGAATTGGTCCCCACGGTTCAAAATATCGAAATGAGTATGCCCGAAAGTTTCCAACTCATGGGTATCCCCGAAGACATCCGCTACGACAACCCATTTGGGACCTACGAGTTGAAGTTTACGGAGATCCCTGGAGGCATAAAAATCCATCGCCTTTTCAATCTCAAAAAACGCTTCATCGACTACAAGGACTTTGAAGCCTTCAAACAGTTTTACCTCGACCTGCTAGATGCCGATCGAACCAAACTGGCTATTCGTCTCACTCGCTAAAGACCGCTTCACCGCGGGCAGCCTCTCGGAGTGAATTGGCTCACTCCGAGAGTAGCGGGCTGACCTAATCAATCCAATCTCACCACATCCAACCTCTCGCTTAGCTTATTTGCTAAATTGATCCACTACAGTGGACTCACTCGAATAGTAGCAGGCTGCTAAAATTTTCTTACTTTCACATATGAAAACTACTACGCGCTACTACCTACTTTACCTAAGCAACTACCTACTCCTATTCCTAAGCTGCCAAATTAACTCTCCATCCAGCCCCTCCTCCTACGTCATCGACACTGACATCTCCCATTTCTGGGAAGCCTATGACCAGATACAATCCACTAGCGATTCCCTGGAGCAAAGTAAGTACCTACAGGAATTATTCATTGACAGAGGAACACCTGGCTTAAAAGCCTTAATGGAGAGAAGAAACTACAGCCTTGAAAATTATTTATCAGCCATCAATAATTATCCGCGATTTTGGGCATCCATTCGCGCCAATACCTTGCGCTCGCAGGACTTTGCACAAGCCATTGAGGCAGAGGTAGAGCGATTAAAGGAGCTGTATCCAGACTTGAAGCCAGCCAAAGTATATTTTACCATTGGAGCCTTGATGTCAGGGGGGACAACGATGGACAGTTTGGTTTTGATTGGGTCAGAAATCAGTATGACGGATAGTACGACGGTGACGGAGGAATTGCCAGATTGGTTGGCGACTAATTTGCGGAAGCATTTTGATACCAATCCAATAGAAGACATCGTGCTGCTCAATGTGCATGAATATGTGCATACCCAGCAAAACACCTATGGTTATGATTTGCTTTCGCAATGCTTGTATGAGGGGGTAGCGGAGTTTGTTTCTGTGCTTTCGACGGGGCAGCCTTCGAGTGCGCCAGCCATTGCTTTTGGGCAGGCCAATAAGGAGCGAGTGCGGGAGCGATTTGAGCAGGAGTTGTTTAGTCCCAATTGGGATGATTGGTTGTACAATAATTTTGAGAATGCGTTTGGGGTACGCGATCTGGGCTATTATGTGGGGTATGCGATTTGTGAGGCGTATTATCAAAAGACAATGGATAAAAAACAGGCAGTCAAGCAAATGATCGAAGTGGATTTTGGAGATAGTACAGCGGTGAAAGCCTTTGTCACAGAGAGCACTTATTTCAATTCCTCCCTAGCACAACTACGACAGACTTATGAAGAAAATCGGCCAGAAGTCGTGGATATCCTTCCTTTTGGTAATGGTGCCAAAGCAGTGGATGCAGCTATCCAGCAAATCAATATTCGCTTTTCGCGACCAATGTCAGATCGCTTTGGCGGTTTTGATCCTGGACCAATGGGGGAGGCATTCAATTTGCCCATTACGGGTTTTGTGGGGCTATCAGAGGATGGCTTGACGATGACTTATAAGGTATCGCTAGAGCCAGGAAAGACTTATCAGCGTCAGATGAATACGCGTTTTCGCTCTGAAAAAGGAGCCGCTTTAAGCCCTTTCTTAATCAACTTCAGTACTGGAAAATAAAGATTAACATGCCTAAATTCTCTTTTCAACAAAGCATCCAACAACTCGAAAAACGCAAGGGCGGTTATTTCTACTTTGTCATTGATGCGGATATTGTCAATCAATTTGAAAAAAAGCGAGCCACGAGGCTGATTTGTTCCATTGAGGATAAGGTGAGCTATTCCTGTGGCTTAAATCACCTGGGCAATGGTCATTTTTTTATTATCCTGGCCACCCGCTACCTGAAAAAACTCAATAAGGAATTAGGAGATACGGTACGCTTTGAAATCTATGAAGACCCCAATCCGCTAGGGGTTGAAATCCCAGAGGTGTTGACTGTTTTACTCCAACAAGACGAAGAAGCCAAGGCCATTTTTGATCGCATGACAGATGGCAAAAAACGAAGCTTGATCTATGCGATTCGCCCAATCAAAGACATTGATAAACAGATACAAAAATGCCAGGATTTCTTGGCAGCGGAGGCCATAAAACAGTCAAAAAAGAAAAAATAGTGAATGTTGGTCTGCTTATACTTATCTGCCCAAGCCCTTTAAATATTCCAATAAATCTGATTTTTCCAAATGCGTTCGGCCCAAGTGGGTGCTTGGGTCAGCAAAAATGGGTTCTGCATTGCCCTGAGCGGCGAATTCATAGATGAGGGCCGTACAAGCATAATCCTCTGTAAAGGGGAGTTGGCCAAGGGCTTTGTCGAGGCGATTGGCGCCACTGCTTAGCCATTGGCTGGCTTCTTCCTGACTTACACTTTCCTCAGATTGAGCAAAAGCCTGATCGCTAACAATGAATACGATGACTCGATATAGCCCTTTGGGAGCAGAGAACAAAGCCTTAAAATAGTCAGAAAGGGAAAACTTTTTGGGGCTGCTATTTGCCAATTGCCAACGATCTGGATTTGCCTTAGGACTCGCATCATCATTAATTCGCTCAATGCGGGTGACCAGGGCAAAACCTTTGGGGGCGCGGAAATAACTGTGCTCATAATAACCACTTTGCTCCAATGCTTTCCGCAGGGTCTTGTCGACATCTTTGAGATTATCCGCGGATTCAAAAAAGGAAGCGGGCAAGACATCTTGAGCAGAGGCTTTGGGCGGTGGCCAGGGGAAAGCAGGCATTTGATTTTGCGTTTTGGGCTTATTGGCTTCCACATTGGGTCCTGTTGACTTGGGTTGTTCATCGGGCATGCGTGGGGGTGCAGTTTCTTCTGCTGGCTCCACTACTTTTTCAGCAGGGGCAGGATTATTGAAACATTGCGTAAAGAAAAGCATACTGAATATGCAGAAAAGCAGTAAATACAAACGAGCGGGCATAGGGTTTTATTTAAACATCAAACGATAGCAGAAAGCTAAGCAAAAATCAGAAGATTATTGCTGCAAAAAATGCCACAAATTAGACTTGATCAAATGCGTTCGCCCCTGATGAATACTTGGATTGGCAAAAATGGGATCACTATTTCCCTGTTTGGAGAATTCATAAATTAAGGCTGAGCAGGCGTGATCTTCCGTAAAGGACTTGGCTTTAAAAGAGCTGGGCAGTCTATTATAGCCCTTTTTCAACCAATGCATCGTCTGCGCACGGTTAACGCTTTCTTCAGATTGAACAAAGCCCTGATCAGTAACAATAAAAACGAGTACCCTAAAATAGCCCTCTGGGGCGGTGAATAAGGCCCTTATATAATCCTTTAATGAAAAAGCATCTGATTGATCGCCTGATAGCTCCCAACGAGTAGGGTCTTCTTTAGGACTGGCGTCGCTATTGATTTGCTCAATGCGCGTGACGAGTGCAAAGCCATTGGGGACTTGAAAGTAGCTGTGCTCTAAATAGCCACTTTTTTCCAGGGCTGTACTCAATATTATATCTACTTCGTACAAAGTCTTTGCTTCAATAAAGCTGCGAGGCACTTCCTCTTGAGCTGAAGCGCTGGGAGGAGGCCAAGGGAAATCAGGCATTTGAACAATGCGCAGATTTTTACCATTATTATCACTAGGTTTATCATTCGATTGACCAGCTGAAGAGCCATTGGGCTTGGGTTTTCTTTTGATCGTTGTCTCGAATTTTGGATTTTGACCAGCTGCTTCCAAATCCAGATCGTAAATGTTAACCCTGGAGATTGAATTTTTAAACCCTGATAAGGAGATATCACCAGAGAAACTCGTACATTCTCCCTCGTAGTAGAAACGCTTTTGGTCCAGGACGATCTTTAGCAATCCTTCTGTTGTAAACTTGTTTTCGTTTTTGCGCTCTTCATCTGAGTACCCTGTCCATTCGATCGTGGTTTGAGCTCGTAGTCGATATTCTACTTCATCATAGGTTGTACTATTGATGACCACCCTCCCAAAAGTATATTTAGGGTAGTTCTTCCTTTTGCGTAGTATCTTGACTAGCTCCTTGGCAAATTGATCCATATATTCCTTGGCCAATTCTTTTTGCCGTTCTTTGCTCATGGGTATTTGGGCGGAAAGTTCCAACACCCAAAAAGTGGATAACAGACCAATAAAAAGGATGAGGTTTAACTTCAAGCGCATGGATTAGTTTTTTTGTGCTTCCAGGAAATCCCACAAATCAGATCTGATCAAATGGGTTCGTCCTTGATGGATGCTTGGGTCGGCAAAAATGGGTTCGTCATTCCCTACCTTACTAAACTCATAAATCATGGCCGTACAGGCATAATCAGCCGTAAAAGGCATGGTGCGATAGGATTTGGGAAGTCGATTGGCCCCTTTACTCAGCCATTGAACTGCTTCTTTTTTATTGATGCTTTGTCTGGATTGGACAAAAGACTGATCCGTAAAGATAAAGGCCAATACACGGAAACGACCTTCTGGGGCCGTGAATAAGGCCCGAAGATAGTCCCTCAGGGTAAAACTACTTGGACTTTTTGTCGACAATTCCCAGCGATCGGGATTGGCTTTGGGGCTGGCATCAGCATTGATCTGTTCGATCCGCGTGACGAGTGCAAAACCATTGGGAACAGAAAAATA
>JBCBDH010000063.1:0-15878 GCA_038529855.1 Bacteroidota bacterium
TGCCAAAGAAAAACAGGCCGCTTCAGGTGTTCAGCTTTTGTGGGGGACAGCCAATCTCTTTTCCAACCCACGCTATATGAATGGCGCCTCTACCAATCCCGATTTTTCGGTACTTTCCTATGCAGGCACACAGGTTAAAAATGCATTGGATGCGACCATTGAATTGGGCGGTACCAATTATGTTTTTTGGGGAGGCCGCGAGGGCTATATGTCTTTGCTCAATACACATATGAAACGCGAGCTGGAACACATGGCTCGTTTTCTGCACATGGCTCGCGATTATGCGCGTAAAAATGGATTTACGGGTAATTTCCTCATCGAACCCAAACCCATGGAGCCCATGAAGCATCAATACGATTTTGACGCTGCTACTGTGATTGCCTTTTTGCGCGAGTTTGATTTGATGGATGATTTTAAGCTCAATATAGAAGTCAATCACGCTACTCTGGCCAGCCATACTTTTGCACATGAACTACAGGTAGCCGCTGATGCTGGTTTACTGGGAAGTATAGATGCCAATCGCGGGGATTATCAAAATGGTTGGGACACAGATCAGTTTCCCATGGATTTGAATGAATTGACGGAGGCGATGCTGGTAATTTTGGAATCTGGAGGTATAGATGGCGGCGGTGTTAATTTTGACGCCAAAATCCGTCGTAATTCTACGGATTTGGAAGACCTCTTTATTGCGCATATTGGCGGTATGGATGCCTTTGCCAGAGCCTTGCTCATTGCCCACGATGTTTTGGAAAAGTCACCTTATCGGCAGATTCGCCAAGACCGCTATCAGTCTTATGATGAAGGTGTAGGAAAGGCTTTTGAAAATGGGGAAATGACCCTAGAGCAATTACGGGATTATGCTATTCAGCATGGAGAACCACAGCAAAGAAGTGGTAAACAGGAGTGGTTGGAATGTATTATTAATCAGTATATATAGGAAATTTACAAACGGCGTGTCGATGTTGACACGCCGTTTGTAAATAAAGGCTTAATGACTCGTACTTACCTCTTCAAATCGGCTTCTCGAAAAATACAAAGCACCAAAAGCAAGCGTTAAGACAATAGGAATAACACTCATTTTTTTCAATATTGCAGGGCCTGCCTCTATCTGTGCTTTGGCAAAAGCCTCTGCCTCTGGCGATCCCTCAAGGGCGGATTGAAAGGCTGCTAATTCTGCACCTACTGGTAAGGCATCTGCTAAGGCTGAATCGTAAACAGAACCAATCAGAGGTTGAAAAATAAAAGTGGCAAACATCCCTGCTGCTCCTATGACAGCCAAACCCAATGCCCCCGATTCTGGAATGTACTCCGCTACAAAACCTAGCATGGTAGGCCAAAAATAAGTCACCCCAACCGCAAAAACCGCCGTGGCTGCAAATATCGCAGGACCACTAATCACACTCATCGCATAAAGACCAATGGCCGATAAAATAGCCGATACCAACAGCACTCCTGAAGGAGAAAAGCGATGGACAACTGGGCCAGCTAGGCCACGTCCCACTGCCATGATTGCACTCACAAAAACCAAAAGTAAAATGGCATTATCTGAAACATTATCCAGCAATAAGGCAATCCACTGATTCGTCCCTAACTCTGTCGTAGCGGTTCCAAACATACAGACCACCATAAAGAGGAAAAGAGGAGAAACCAAGGCTTTATACATATCCTCTGTGCTAACCCCTTCTGCAACGCGCTCCGTAACTAGAAATTGCTGGCCAAAAAACATAATGGCATAAACGACCGCGGGGAGCAGCATCGTAGCCATCTGCCATTGCCAATTAAAACCTGTCTGATCCATAAAGAAGACCACCAGCCCCCCAATGACTAACCCCCCTGGAAACCAGATGTGAAAGTGATTGAGCTTGGTCGTTTTATCTTCAGGATACATAGAAGCAATCAATGGATTACAAACCGCTTCTACCGTACCATTGGCAATTCCAATCAAAAGTGTAGAAAGAAATAAGGTCCAAAAGCCCCCTGCAAAAATGGCCATCAAAATACCTATAACATGGCTAAAAAAGGCCACCCACATCAACCGCCCCATTCCAATGACATCCACCAACATTCCTCCAATAATCACCGCAAGCGGAAAGCCAAAAAAGGCCATACTATTGATCCAACCCAATTCCTCATTGGTCAAACCGAACTGTATACTAATGGGTTCGAGCGTACCCGCTCTTATGGCAAAGGTCATAGAGGTTACCAAGAGGGCAACACAACTGGCATTAAAAAGTAATCTGCGATTGACGGATTCCATGTTTCTCGTTTTTGTTTTGTCTAATCTCGACTTGTTTTTGGCAAGACGGATTTGATTTTAGCCTTTAAAATAGCAAATAATCGCTATTCTTCGCTCAATATTCATTGGGCTATGTCCAGGGAGTACAAAATTAGGAGGAGGATTTGATCCACCTAATACTATAATACCATATCCTGATAGGAAAGAATGGTTTTCATTCCTTTGTCTGCAAAATAGGCTTGGGTGGCTTCAGGAGAGCGCTTGCTCGTTGCCAGGACAAAGTCGCCTCCCCAGGCACCCAAGGACTTAATTTCACCCCAGTAATCGCTAAAATACAAGTCGCGAGCGCGAGGAATCTGGAGGCTGGAAGCTATAATCTGCTCATGGGTTCTCAATAATTCTTCGAATACAGAGAGTTGGGGACAGTGGCTTAGGGCTTGGGTAATTTGGCTAATGGCTTCAATTTCTTTTGTGGGTTGGGAGAGGAGGGAGCGGTAGCGAGCGATGCCTTCGCGGCTATTTTGCTTTTGTCCCAAATAAACGAAGTAGAGTTGATGGCTATAGCTTGGGGCAAATTCAATGGCCTGAATATTTGCTTTACCTGCTATTCGTTGATAGAAAATAGGACCTTTTGCGGCTGCACAGGCAATATCGTAGCCAGAGCCTCCAAAGGTATCAGCAAGGAGTTGATAAGGATCAATTTGCGCCCATTGCGCCAGGTTATACAAAAGCGTGGAGCTTGTGCCCAAGCCCCAATTTCGAGGAAAATCCAGGGTGGTTCTGACTTTTAGGGATTGGGTGGTTTGAAGAAAACTGGCTTGTTGCAGGCGACTTTTTTGGAGGAGTTGGATTAGCCTTTTCGTGATGGCTTCATCTGAGGTGGAGAGCAGGCTTAGTTGGGGGAGCGAAAAGGAGGCTTTTAGCCAGGGGAGCCCTTGTTCATCCAAACTTTCCCAATACAATATGGGCTGATCGGATTTTATCTCGCTGATTTCCATATGCTGACCATAGCGAGCGGGCAGGGCTAGGGCCAATGCGCCATCTAGTACAAAATATTCGCCACTCAGCAATAGTTTACCTTGTGCGCTAAAAGAACGATTGGTCGAGATATTGGAATCCATGCAGCGGAAAGATAGCGATAAAATCATTGTTGCTCCCATTACTTAAAATACTAATCCCGAACCTTTCTGCAAAGATTCGGGATTAGCCCATTGGAAAAAGAGCCATCTATTAGCCCATTTCCGCAACTACCTCAGTTACCTCTGGTACCATCCGCTTCAACATCCCCTCAATACCTGATTTCAAGGTAACCGTAGAAGAAGGACAGCCGCTACAAGAGCCCTGCAAGACAACTGTGACTTTTCCTTCATTAAAAGCCTTGAACTCAATATTCCCACCGTCCATTTCAACAGCAGGTTTGACATAAGTATCAATCAGTTCCTTGATCTTCTTGACAATTTCGATCTCATCGTCTGAGTATTGATAACCAGCTCCTTGCTCCTCTTCAATCTTTTGCATGGCCTCTGCAAAACCAGGCTTGACGATCTCACCACCAGATTCTATGTAATTCTTGATAAAATCCTTTAGGCGTAATTTGATATCTCCCCAGCTGTAGTTGAACTCCTTGGTAACTGTAACAAAATTATTACAGACATAAACACCTTTGACAAAAGGCAATTCAAACAAGGCTGTTGCGATAGGCGACCACTCTTTAGCTAGTTCTTCTTCCCGATAGTCCGCTGTTCCCTTGTACAACATACGATTCGTTACAAACTTCAGGGTCTCGGGGTTCGGCGTTTGCTCTGTGTAGAGCATTACTGGGTTCTTTGTTGCCGTCTTTTCCATTATCTTACGATGTTTATATTCTTTATTAGTAGATTGAACTTATAAAAATAACACAATTTTCATTGCCGTGGTTTAATTTGATGTCGGCTAGCTCAATTTATTTGTTATCCGTATAATTCGTAATGTACCTGACTTTTGTCATAGCCCATCTCTTCTGTCAGCTTAACTACTGCTTCATCGACCATATTACTCCAACCACAAAGGTAGAAATCAACATCCGAGCGAACGGTGCCATAGTATTTTTGGTAGATGGGGTGAACATAGCCTTTTTGCACCTCCCAATCACCTTCTGTATTCGGTAATTGCGCTTCACGAGACAACGCTACAGAATAACTAAAGCCAGGAATTTTACCCTTCAATTCTTCAAATTCTTTCTGGTAAAGAATACCATTGGCATAACGAGTGCCAAAGATGAGATGAATGTTTTTATGCGTTCTCTTTTGGTGGTAAATGTCCCATAACATACTTCTAAAGGGAGCAACACCTGTGCCAGTACAGATCAACACCAGGTCTTTATCCAATGTTTCGGGTAGGGTGAAAGCACCCGCTGGGCCTTTAAAACGAATACTGCTGCCAGTAGCTACTTCTTCAAAAAGGTATTTGGTGCCTGCTCCTCCTTCTAATAGCACAATAGAAAGCTCTAAGACGCCCGATAGGTCGGGCGCATTAGCGATGGAGTAGCTTCGCCATCGCTGAAGCCTTTTTTTGCTAATGGGTAAATCCATCGTGATGAATTGCCCTGCTTTAAAGTCAATGGCTTCTTCTGTCTTTAACCAAAAGCGCCGAGTTGTAGGGCTTTGGTTTTCGATTTTGATAACGGTACTATCATACCAGGTCCAAGGCATAGAATAAATGACTGATTGATTCAAAAGAAAAACTTCAAAGTCAGGGCAATGGTTCTAGACTTTGAAGTTTTTATCTCCGAAAATACTATTAAACAGATGGACTTAAATGGTCGGTTTCAACTCGCGGATTCGAATATTGCGATACCAAACTGGATCACCGTGGTCTTGCAGGGAAATATGTCCTTTGCGGGCTTTACCAAAATCAGGCATCTTACTGAATTTACTATCTGCGATCATTTGAGTCCATTGATCAGTAAACATCTCAAATTCTACGACCTTATAGCCATTCAACCAGTGTTCGACTTGACCATTATTGATAATGATCCGAACCTTATTCCATTGTCCAGCTGGTTTAACCGTCACATAGGAACATTCGATCATATCGTACAGATCGCCTGCGCGATGAGTAGGAATTTTAGCATCTGGGTGGCAGGTATTATCCAATACTTGCATTTCGGGTCCCGTTCGCCAAACATAATCGTACTCATCTGATTCTACGACATTATACATAATACCACTATTGCCACAGGCGCCGATTTTCCATTCTAATTCCAGTTCAAAATTCTCATATTCCCCTTCTGTGATGATGTCCCCACCATCACTAGCTTGCCAACCGCCATCGTCTTTTCGTTTGGCATCCAGCATCAAAGTACCATCCGCTATTTTCCAACTACTGCCTATATCTTCTTTACGGAAGTTTCGCCATCCATTCGTGGTTTTTCCATCAAACAGCAACTGCCACCCTTCTGCCTTCTCCGCATTAGTCAAAGTATTGGGCTGGCGGATTATCGGTTCTTTTGTCACTCCTGCTACAACTGGAATTTGATTCATCGTATACCAGCCTTCCGTCGTCCATAAGCTATGGCCCATAGCACTCACAAAATGATTAAGCAATTGGATATAAATCACATGTCCTTCTTTCATACCCTCAAGTTCGAGGAAGACCCTTTTGCGATCATTGGATACACTTGCAGAGAGTACCTTTAGTTGGGTTTCATCCAGTTTGGGTCCACCGTATTCTTTAGTTGGCTCATAGCGCCATTGCTTAATCAAGTAATCTTCTGGATTCCAGCCTTCTCCTTCGCTAAGCGCTTCGGTGAACTCCACTTCAATACCATTGCTCTTTGCGCGAACGGCCAACATCTCAAAGGCCGACTGGCCATTATAGGCCAATCTTTGCAAACCATACCACAGTTTGCCTGTATGTCCCCAATTGCCTGTCGATCCAATACCACCGACATAAAGTGCCCCATCAGGGCCCCAAGCTAGTCGGTTGACCCCCGCTTCCAAACCTTGAATAAAGCGAAACAAACAGCCCTGGTAGGCCCCATTTACTTTTTCCACAAAAACGCGTTTAATACCGCCATTGGTTACTTCCCCATGAATCATTTGTCCTTTGTAAGGACCATCATTAATGGCCAAAGGCGTACTTGGAGAGTTGCCAATTTCGTCTTGTGGCAACCAAACAACAGGCAGGGTTTCAGTGAGATTGGCAGTCCCCTCAAAATCGACAGAACGAGAACCAAACCAAGCGCCCTCTTGTACATGGACCACTTTGGAAGAGGGTAGCCAGTCTCCTTGATTATCCGTTACGAATACCTCTCCGTCGACACCAATTCCAACCCCATTAGGGGTGCGCAAGCCATGCGCTATAAACTCATGACTCCCATCTGCTCGCGATATCTTGACCACCTTGCCTCTGTCTGGAATCTGAGGCTGTGTACTCGCCCCTCCAGGATTGATAGCTGTCGCTAGTGTTGCGTAGAAATAACCATCCTTGTAAGCCAGTCCAAAGGCAAACTCATGAAAATTGGCAGAGACCAGCCAGGCATTACAAACGGTCCGATATTCATCAATATAGTCATCGCCATTGTGATCAATCAACTGGGTCAACTCTTGTTTTTGCAAGACGTATATCTCATCATCTACTACTTTCAAACCCAATGGTTCCGCAAAGCCTTTTGCGATTGTTTTCACCGTAACTTTTGAAGGATCTCCACTTTGTACGCCGTCGAGTATAAAGACAGAACCCGCAGCATCCCATGTACTCAAAACCATCCGACCATCTGAAAGAAAACCAATACCTCCTACTTTAGGCGTAAATCCATCTGGGCGGGCCTGACTAAGATCATAGGAAGGATGTACCGCTTTGAGTGCAGCGGCATCTCCAGGCACCTTATTTCTTCTCGCTAGTGGTGGAGCCTCTGCATTATCATCGGGTTGATGTTTTACGCGATGATGTAAGAAACTATTTTTGGGAATCACCTCATAGGCAGCACTGCCGGGAGCTTGCCATTCTAGCGCTACATTTTTTCCTCCTCTTCCTTGGAAATAAATTACTCGAAAGGGGTGGACTCCTTTCTCCAATCCTATACTTCCTTCCTCAGCAGTTGCGCCGTGGAGACCATCGTGGTCGATCACTTCTTGGCCGTCGATAAATAAACGGGAGCCATCATCACTGATCAAGCGGAAAGCGTAATTATTGGTTTCTGGAATTTGGAGGTAGCCCGTGTATTCCATGGCAAAATTATCTCCAGCCTGAACCAAATCAGGGTCTTGGGCATAAATATGCGGGACAATGCCTTCATAGGGCGTCTTTTGTTTGAAATTGATATTAGCAAGCTTAAATAAGTCGTCTTCATACTTGTGAAATCGAAGTAATATACCAGGGAGAAGATCGTCGTCTTCAACAACCGTCGGTGATTTATAATCGATTTTTTGAGGCGTAGCCGAAGCTTTGGCAGTCTTTACTTCTTCCTTTGCGTCAAGGTCCATGATGTATTTGATCATTTCGACGATGTCTTCGCGAGGGACATTGGGATGAGCATTCATCGCCTGCTGTCCCCAAACACCTGATCCACCATTGACTACTTTGGCGGTAAGCATTGCTATGTTTTCATCATTATTAGGATAGCGACGCGCTACATCGACATAGGCAGGACCAATGGTTTTTTTGTAGGTATTATGGCAAGTCTTACAGTCGTTTCTCGCAATGAGGCGATAGCCAAGCGGCTTCTCTTTCTTTTCTATATCTGCTAGTTTATTGCTATTCTCGATCATGGGCTTTTTGACAAAGGTCGAGGCGAGGCGGGTAGTCGCATTGGATTTGAGTTTGAGCTTACCCTTTCTATTTAAACCAGATAGGTTGTCTTTTTGCATAGGGACCGATTCCAATTCCTCAAATTCCCCATCGGTTTTCATGTTTTTTTTGAGCGCAATGGAGCTAACATTGGTTTGTAGAACCACATCTACCCCTTGAGGAACATCCTTGGTCGTAAAAATTCGTTCAAATATTGTCAAGCCCCTTTCACTTTCCTGATATTCCACCTGTTCGCCAACTTTTATGGTCTTACCATCCCAGCTTAACTCGTATTGCATCTGAACATGGCCTCGTTGAAAAATGTGTCCCTTATACTGAGCAGTAGGCTTAATTTCCTTTCCATTGTCAATAATAAGCCAGGGTTTTTCATATTCGTTGACGATGTAGGCATCACCAATACTCGTGGGTTGAGGCCCATGTGTGGTGGTGTAGACAGCGCCATCAAAATTGACTTCGCCCTTCCATACTTTGTACAAAGCACAGTGGTCAGCATCATAGGCTGCCCAAAGTTTTTCATGGAGTGCAAGGGTGAGCATCCTGGGCTTTTCATCCAGTACGGATCTAAAAACCCAAGGGTCGTGTGGGCGATCTACGGCAAAGTGATCACCTCCACCCTGAAAGGCTTCTTCAGAATTAAAATTACAGGAAAGAAAAAATAGGAAGGTGGTCATCAAGCCACCGAAAATTATTTGTTTCATCAACATCTTGAGGATTTTAGGAACTCTTATAGCGTAAAAATTGAACTGGCAAATCTCTAAATAGCGCACTGGCTGATAAGAACAATTTTAGTCTTAAAATAATGCATAAAAAGGAAATGGCCAAGTGTTCGGAACATTAGCCGCTCAGGTAGCTCAGACCTGCGTCAAGAGAGTCTTCAGACTTCGCTTATAAATGAGATTTAGTTCCCTATTTTTGGGCGTTTCTGACCAGAAGTAAAGCAACGACAGAAAAGATAATATTGGGAATCCAAACCCCTAAAAAAGGAGAGAGACTTTCATTGCTGGCAAAAACGATGGAAAAGCGAGAAAGAAAGATAAAGGTTGCCCCTATGGCTACTCCCAAAGCTAGATGCAGCCCCATTCCGCCCCTCACTTTTCGAGAAGCAACTGCTAATCCGATAACTGTGAGGATTAAAATAGTAAAGGGCTCAGAGGTTCGCCGATATTTCTCGATATCATAGACTTTAGTATTACCAATCCCTCGCGTCCGCTCGTTTTTAATAAAAGCCTTGAGACTAGGCGTATCCATCATTTCCTTGTGATTTTGATAACGGATAAAATCTTCAGGGCGAAGGTTTAATGTCGTATCAATGTATTTCCCCTGCCCCAGTTCAACCGTTTCTTCTGAACCATCAAAGGTGCGAATCTCATAATTATGAAGCCGCCAGCGCGAAGGAAGACCTATCCATTCCGCTCGTTTGGCCTTGAGCAGGTATACCAGTTTATTATCGACCACCTGCTCGATGCGAAAGTCACGGGCTGAGGTATCGCGTTTTCGGTAGTATTTGATGTAAACTTTGGTATCAGGGCTTACAAATAGGTGGACGTCATTGGTCTTTCCTTTATCACTGTATTTCCAAATATAGGTATGTTCAAAATCCAGCCGCGTCTTATTCCCTAATGGAATGAGGAAGTGATTACTCAAAAGGTGAAAACCTGCAATAAGACTGCCGGCAACCAGATAAGGGAGCATCAATCGCCTAAAACTAATTCCCGCATTGAGCATAGAGATCACTTCTGAGTTGTAGGCCATTCGAGAGGTGAAAAAAATAACCGATATCAATGCATAAAGAGGGATGAGTAAGCCATTGATGTAGAGGATATAATTGAGGTAATAGTCGACGAGGATTTGGCGAATGGTAACTGGTTCCTCAATAAAGTCTTCCACTTTATCGCTAAAGTCGATGATCATAGAAATCATCGTAAAGATCATCACCGTAAATAAAAAGGTGAAGATGTATTTTTTGATAATATAGCGATCTAATATCTTTAGCATATATCAAGGATACCTTTCTAAATGCGTACCAAGTACTTTATTTAGCAACGATGTTTTTGTACCTGCTTGTTTATTCCTTTTAAATTTAACCTACTCTTAAATAAAGTCATACGCTATCACAAGCGTTGCGACATGTTTTTAACCATTTGATCCTTCCAGCTCCTAAAGTCTCCTGCGACAATGTGCTGTCGTGCCTCCCTCATTAGCCAAAGAAAAAAGCTGAGATTGTGTAAGCTGGCTAGTTGGGCCCCCAGTGCTTCGCCGCTATGAATCAGATGACGCAGATAAGCCCTGGTGTGGTGCCGACTAGTACGACAAGGGCCGTTTTCGTCAATAAGACTATGGTCGTCTTTCCACTTGGCATTTTTAATATTGATGATTCCATTCGCTGTATACAAAAGACCGTGGCGGGCATTGCGCGTGGGCAATACACAGTCAAACATATCGACACCTAGAGCGATGCATTCCAGTAAATTCATGGGCGTACCGACCCCCATGAGGTAGCGCGGCTTGTCCTTGGGCAGTATTCCACAAACCAGCTCTGTGATTTCATACATAGACTCTGCTGGTTCTCCAACTGAAAGTCCGCCAATAGCATTGGCCTCTCGATCAAAACTACTGATCACTTCTGCGGATTGTTTGCGAAGATCGCGATAGGTACTTCCCTGTACGATGGGTAAAAGACTTTGGCGATAATTATAGAGATCGCGTCCCTTATCAAAATGATCGCAACAGCGTTTTAGCCAGCGATGGGTCATTTCCATCGAATTTTTAGCATAGTTGAATTCGCTGGGATAAGGCGGACATTCATCAAAGGCCATGATGAGATCGGCACCGATCATTCGCTGGATATCTATAGCTCCTTCTGGACTAAAGAAGTGACGGGAGCCATCGATATGGGACTGAAAAGTGACCCCCTCTTCTTTGATCTTACGACGATGACTCAAAGAATAAACCTGGAAACCACCACTATCTGTCAAGATGGGTCCTTCCCAACCATTAAAGCGATGGAGTCCACCAGCATGGTTAATGACATCGATACCAGGGCGGAGATATAGGTGATAAGTATTTCCCAATATGATCTTTGCACCAATATCGTCTCGCAATTCATGCTGATGGATGGTCTTTACGGTCCCCAATGTACCAACAGGCATAAAAATGGGGGTGGGAATCAATCCGTGATCCGTTGTGATTTGACCCGCTCTTGCGGATGAATGGAGGTCTCGATGTTCGATACTAAATTCCATAGCCCGACAAAGATACGATTACCAAGCTGTTTGATGGAAGAAGGGGCAATTTTTTGACAGATTGCCTCAAGAGGATAAACGACGACTGTCTAATTTGAGCAAAACACCAATCATCAAAGTAAAGCCCAAGAGGGAAGAACCCCCTTTACTGATAAAAGGTAGTGGGATACCAATAATGGGCATCAATCCCATTGTCATCCCAATATTCACAAAAAAGTGGACAAATATGACGCCTGCAACACAATAGGCATATATCCTAGAAAACTCTGATCGCTGCCGCTCTGCGATGGTAGTGATCCTAATGAGCAGCAATAAAAATAAACCAATGATCCCCACACTTCCAATAAAGCCTTGCTCCTCGCCAATGGTACAAAAGATAAAATCTGTTACTTGCTCAGGTACATAGTTGAGTTTTGTCATGGTTCCCTGTAAAAAGCCCTTGCCTTGTAGCCCCCCAGAACCAATGGCCATTTTAGATTGCAGAACATTATAAAGCGAACCTTGTGGGTCGCAGACAGAAGGTCGCAACCATACATTGATACGATCTTGTTGATGTTCCCTAAGGACATAATCAAAAGTCAAGCTGGCCAGAAAAGTCAGCCCACCGCCAATCAATAGAATAGTCATCAATTGGGTGACGAGTCTTCCTTTGCGTTGTCGCCATTGAAAATACGCTGCTCCCAACATCGCCAATAAATCTACGCCCAATACATAGTAAAGGAAGCCTTGATTAATGGCAAGTATAGAGGCACTGGTCAGTAGCGCAAAAGCCAATAACCAATAGCCTTTGGTTTTTAGATTGAAGATAAAAACCAAAATAATCAACAGAATCAGACCGATCAATACCAAAAAGGGGTCGAAGACCAAACCGAGAATGAGTAAGATAGCTGCGGTAAAGCCCAGAATGTATAAATTAGCAGAAAGCCCTTCGCGAAAGAGAACAATCAAAAAGGAAGTGAAAACCAATGCAGACCCAGCATCAGGCTGTAGTAAAATCAGCAAAATAGGTAAGGCAATAATGCCAAAAATGGTAAGCTGAGATCGTATTTCCTTTATGCTAGTACTGTAGGTACTGAGGTAGGCACTTATGGCCAAACAAGTGGCAAACTTTGCAAATTCGGAAGGCTGTAGGGTAAAACCAGCAAAGGAATACCAGGATTTGGCCCCTTTAATGGTTAGTCCAAAAAATAGGACACCTAGCAAAAGTAACATCGACAAACTAAATATGGGGTAGGCAAAGGTCCACCAAAACTTCCAGTCGATAATAAAAGTAACGGCTAGTACTGCAATGGAGAGTCCAATCCAGAGACTTTGTTTACCAATATTAGTAGAGAGATCAAAAAAGCCAGTTGGGTTTTGTTCGTCATAGCCTACAGCATAGATCATCATCCATCCAATCGCAACGAGGCTCAGATAGAGCGAAAAAGTCATCCAATCGATGTTCCACAGTAAAAAGGAACGCTCTTTTCTCATTGGGTAGGCCCCTCCTTATTCAGTTTATGATCCAATCAACTCTCGGGGATTAATACTGCTATCCTTGGCGGGATAGGCGCTAGGATAGTCGCTTTTGAGTCTGTATAATAATCTTTGTGCTTCCAGTTTGGTGGCAAAGGCTCCTGCTCTCAATTTGTAATAGGGCTTGGAATGGGTCCAATCTACAGGGATTCGAGGATATTTAGCCAGAAACTCTTCTTTGGCCTTTTCCATTTTCAGGCGATCAGTAGTTGCCAAAATCTGAATGCGCCAACCCTCAATTCCCACTGTATTTTTATTGATTTGAACCATGCGATCCATCATCCTGCTAATGGCAGGTTCTTCGTCAATACTTACATTTTGTGCAGAAAGCAGCGTCACTATGCTGGAAGCCAGTAAGAATACAAGTATTTTTTTCATCGCCATTCGTTTAGGTAAGCAGAAAAATAGATGCTCTAAACTGCTAATATAGCAATTCCCGATGAAGTCCCCAGGCGGTTGGCCCCTGCAACAATCAATTCGTTGGCTTGTTGGGCAGTACGGATGCCTCCAGAGGCTTTTATTTTGATAGAGTCCGACAATTGGCTGCGGAGTAATTCGATGATTTCGACGGAAGCACCGTCGCCGCTAAAACCCGTAGAGGTCTTCACAAAATCAACCGAAATATCTGTACAAATATTGCACAATCGGATAATCTCGTCCTTCTCCAGGAGACCTGTTTCCATAATAACTTTGATGATCTTTCCTTTGAGGTGTACGGCCCGAGTAATACTATCCACTTCATTGCGCACATGTGCCCAATCGCCGTTTTTAACTGCATTTAGATTAACGACGATATCCAATTCATCTACGCCTTCGTTCATAGCGCGTTTGATCTCCTCTACTTTGGCCGAAATGGCTGAATAGCCCATGGGAAAACCTACTACCGTCGCCACTTTAATCCGATGTTCACTCAATATATTAGCCGCATTCTTTACATAATAAGGCGGAACACAAACCGCTGCAAATTGATGTTCTATTGCTTCCTGACAAATGCGTGCAATGTCCTCCTTAGTACAATCCGGTCTCAGTAGGGTATGATCAATAAACTTCGCTAATTCCATTATCTGGGGAAATTTTCTATATCGTACTGTAATCTAATTTAGGGCCAATTTTACCCATAAAAAACCACCATTTATCGGGTTATCCAACTACTTCAACAATGGGGACCACAGACAACAACTGTGTATGAAGGCTTGCTAAAGTCTCCAAAAAATAAAAATAAGAACTTGAAAATCAATAGATTATTCTATGTTAACTTTCAATACTCCGTCTCTACTTTTTTCGTTCCATCACGAAAGTGATACAGATTCACGCAAGATAATAAAATTGGCAGATAAAGGCTTCGGACAGCGGTTTTTTAATTTATTTGAAGCCCTTAAGACAAAAGGGAAATCGGCATGATACCGATTTCCCTTATTAAATATCTTGATCAAGGTCGAGTTAGGCATTAACGACCATGACAATGCTTGTATTTTTTACCACTACCACAGGGGCAAGGTTCATTTCTACCGACCTTCTTTTCTACTCGCTTAAAGGTCTCTGGTTTTTGACTCTTGCGGCTAACGCCTGCTGCTGCTGCACGAGCGGCTTCCTCTTCTTCTGTACGATTGGTACTGGTTTTACTCAAATCTGTCTTTTGTACTCTTGCTTCGCGCAATTGGCGATCTTCAGCAAAGACCACTGCCCCCTTAGCCAGGTAGGAAGTAACTTGCTCATTGACGCGGTAAACCAGTTGTTCAAAAAGGTCATAAGCTTCCATTTTGTAGATGACCAGTGGATCTTTTTGCTCAAAAGAGGCCGATTGTACGGAATCCTTTAGTTCATCCATAGAGCGGAGATGTTCTTTCCATTCTTCGTCAATAATGGCCAAGGCCACTGCTTTTTCAATATCTTCTCGGATGGATTGACCGCTAGATTCCACTGCTTTTTCCAGATGAGCGGAAATGGGTAATGGTTTGGATCGACCATCGGTGAATGGGATACCCATGCGTTTGTAGCGATGGCCCTCGGCTTCCTGCACCTGACGGAACAGCGGGAAGAGCATTTCTGCGATTTTTTGTCCCTTTCTTTCGTAGAAAGTAGAAAACTGTTCTTGATAGAGCTGAACGACATCAGCTTCAGGAGCTTCCACGAAGGTAGCCGCATCCAGTTCGGGATCAATACCCAATATTTGAAGTGAAGCGGTGCGGAAGGTTTCGTAGTTACCACCTGCCCGATGAGCGCTTACCAAACTCTCTGTCATTCCATTAAACATATTGTTAAGGTCAACAGAAAGACGTTCGCCAGATAGGGCATTTTTACGCTTTTTGTAGATGGCTTCCCGCTGGATATTCATTACATCATCGTATTCCAATAGGCGCTTGCGAATGCCATAATTGTTTTCTTCTACCTTTTTCTGCGCACGTTCAATAGATTTGGTAACCATAGAGTGCTGGATGACCTCTCCATCCTGATGTCCCATTCGGTCCATCAATTTAGCAATGCGCTCCGATTGGAATAAACGCATCAGATTATCCTCTAAAGACACATAAAACTGAGAACTTCCTGGATCTCCTTGTCGTCCAGAACGACCCCTCAACTGACGGTCAACACGACGAGAATCGTGACGCTCTGTACCAATAATAGCTAAACCTCCTGCCTCTAGTACACCAGGCCCAAGCTTGATGTCCGTACCCCGACCAGCCATATTGGTAGCCAGGGTCACTTTTCCAGCCTTTCCAGCTTCGGCAACAATTTCGGCCTCGCGCTGGTGCTGTTTGGCATTCAGAACATTGTGATCAATTCCGCGTAACTTGAGCATTCGGCTCAGTTTTTCTGAAATATCCACAGAAGTCGTACCCACCAATACAGGACGACCGGCATTACTCAATTTGACCACATCGTCGATGACCGCATTAAATTTTTCTCGCGCCGTCTTATACACTTTGTCTTCCATATCCGCGCGAGCAATAGGTCTATTTGTTGGGATAACGACAACGTCGAGCTTATAGATCTGCAAAACTATTTCCGCATGTACCACAAACTCTCTGGTATGACTGGTACAGCGGAGACCGAAGCGGGTGAATTTTGGCAGATCTATAAGCTCGACGTTGTCG
>JBCBDH010000064.1:0-15843 GCA_038529855.1 Bacteroidota bacterium
GAAGCAGTAAGCTTTATGTATTTAATACCTGACCAGATAAGGTACGTCGGTTGAATAACCAGCGTCACCAAATGAACCAAAAAGAACCATAAAATTTGCCTTTTTTCTTGGTCCATCCCTTTTATGATCGGGATAAAGGCTAGGTCAAATATGACCGTGTTAAGTGTCGAATTCTCCCTGATCGACAGTTATCGTAGGAATTTATTACAGGGTTTTACCTGTCGGAGTAGGTTTGATTGCCTGCTCCGACATTTATATATCTCTATATTTTTAATCAATCACTCCTAGCTCTCTCCCCACTTTGGTAAATGCAGCTACCGCTTTTTCCAAATGCGCCTGCTCATGCCCCGCAGAAATCTGTACGCGAATTCGCGCCTTTCCCTTTGGCACCACTGGATAGAAGAAACCAATCACATAGATACCTTCTTCTAACAGCCGATTGGCAAAATCCTGAGACAATTTAGCATCATATAGCATGATGGGGACAATGGGATGTTCTCCTGGAATGATATCAAATCCAACTTTGGTCATGGCCTCGCGGAAGTACAGCGTATTTTGCTCCAATTTATCGCGAAGGGCAGTCGAACTGCTCAGGAGGTCCAGGACCTTAATAGAAGCGCCAACGATCGAAGGGGCCAGGGTATTAGAAAAGAGATAAGGGCGAGAGCGCTGACGTAGTATTTCAACAATTTCCTTTCGCGCTGCCGTAAAACCACCAGAGGCACCCCCAAGCGCTTTACCAAAAGTCCCCGTGATGATATCTACCCGACCCATAGCATTGCAGTGCTCGTGTGTACCACGCCCGGTTTTGCCAATAAATCCAGTAGAGTGGCATTCATCAACCATAACCATTGCATCATACTGATCAGCCAGATCACATATTTTATCAATTTGGGCGATGGTGCCATCCATAGAAAAGACTCCATCTGTAGCAATGAGGCGGCGGCGAGCGCCTTGGGCTTCTTGAAGCTTGGCTTCGAGGTCGGCCATATCATTAGTCAGATAGCGGTATCGTTTTGCTTTGCAGAGTCGGATACCGTCAATGATAGAGGCGTGATTGAGCTGGTCGGAGATGATGGCGTCCTCCGCTCCTAGTAAAGGTTCGAATAAGCCCCCATTGGCATCAAAGGCAGCGGCATATAAAATGGCATCTTCCAGCCCCAAGAAATCGGCAATTTTTTGTTCCAACTCTTTGTGAATATCCTGAGTACCACAAATGAAACGTACGGAGGACAGCCCAAATCCATGCGTATCAATCGCTGCTTTGGCCGCTTCGATGACATCAGGATGAGAGGATAGCCCCAGATAGTTATTGGCGCAAAAGTTGAGTACTTCTTCGCCATCTGTCGTGCGGATTTCGGCAGATTGTGGGGTGATGATGATTCTTTCTTCTTTATACAGACCGGCGTCCTGTATGGATTGAAGTTCTTCTTGCAGCCGGGGTTCTACGGTATTAAACATGCTATTGGATTAATCAATTAGGGAATTTTGATATTGTTTTCTGAGATGGATGATCATATCTGTAGTCATCCTTTTTAGATCG
The DNA here is from genome assembly GCA_038529855.1 of Bacteroidota bacterium. Taxonomy (GTDB): domain Bacteria; phylum Bacteroidota; class Bacteroidia; order Chitinophagales; family Saprospiraceae; genus JBCBDH01. The sequence goes on from JBCBDH010000064.1 coordinate 1,544, forward strand.
TATTCAGGTTGCCAATTCCATTCTTTTTGAGCGGCTTCATCATTGATGCTTTCACTCCAAGAATCAGCGATTTTTTGTCGCTCATCAGGTCGGTATTTGATCTTAAAATTGGGGTAGTGAGCGCGAATGGCGGCTGTAAGTTCAGCGGGTGTAAAATCCATTCCTGAGAGATTATAACTATCGCGTACCTGAATTTGTTCTTTGGGGGCTTCCATGAGGTCAATGGTGCCGCGAATGGCATCGGGCATGTAGAGCATGGGTAGCCTGGTATCGGGCCGCAAAAAACAGGTGTAGGTTTTTTCCTGTACAGCGTAATGGAAAATATCTACCGCATAGTCAGTCGTTCCGCCACCAGGCATGGATTCGTAGCCTATGATGCCAGGGTAGCGCACAGAGCGGATGTCGACCCCATAGCGATTGTAATAATACCTACACCAATGTTCACCAGTCAATTTGCTGATACCATATATGGTATCGGGGTCCATAATGGTATCCTGTGGCGTTTGTACCCTTGGGGTCTTATGTCCAAAGGCGGCAATCGAACTGGGAAAAAAGACTTTATCAATTGAATATTCACGAGCTACTTCCAATACATTGAGTAGGCCGGTCATATTGATATTCCAGGTAGAGAGCGGACGTTCTTCGCCTTTGGCAGAAAGGATAGCGACGAGGTGATAAATTTGGGTAATTCGATAATGGCGGACAAGGTCTTCAAGGCGAGCTTTATCCAGGACATTGAGTTCCTCGTAAGGACCCTCACTAGGATAACTAGCCCGTAAATCAGTGGCTAAGACACCATTTTCTCCAAATCGTTTGCGCAATGCCTTGGTCAATACAGAACCAATTTGGCCATTGGCGCCAGTTACGAGAATTTTCTCCTTTCCCATAGTTTGGTTAGCGTTCAGTTAGGGGGTTTTGCTTCGCCACAAAATACGGAATCCTCTTCAAACCCAATGACTTTTTGAGAGGATTGATAAAAAAAGCTGTCCAGCTTACGGAACGATGGAGGGCTTAGGAAGCTGGATAATCGGGGATACTTTCCAGGAAATGAAACCTGTGTTGTTCAAAATCAATTTCGCAACAATAAGTTTGATGTCCATTACTTACCAAGAGGTAGGGGACCTTTAAGGTCATATTGTACCGAGCGATTTGCTCAAAAGTGCCCTGATCAATGGGAACGCTAGGGGCCTTACATTCCACTAGCAGAAAAGGCTGCATGGCTTTTTGGTACACTAGAATATCAAAACGGCGGCGCAGACCATTAACCAATAGACTTTTCTCTACACTGATCCGCTGTTTTTTATAGCCTTTGGTCTCAATGAGATGCGCTATAATCAATTGGCGCACCATTTCCTCTGGGCTCAAGACCAGGTACTTTTTGCGGATAGCACCAAAAATATGACGCTTTCCCGCTAGCCTTCGCACTTGAAGTTGGGGCTGATGCTGACTAAAATCGACATCTAGTAACATTAGCTTTTGAAGGAGTTTTTGGCTTCTTGAAGTAAGGGATAGATGCTTTCCGTATCTCGAATCAATTGGTTGATCCAGGTGACGAGTTGTTGGAGATTGATCTGGCTGGCTTTGGCATGTCGTTCAATTTTTTCAGCTAAGTGCTCTTGTTGCTCCATCCCCATGAGTTTGTAGCCCGATTTGATTCGATGGGCGACATAGGAAATTTGGCTGGTGTCTTCCTGTTGGGCAGCCTGTCTGAGATGGCTCAGGTTTTCGGGAGTCTGCAGCAAAAATGTATCGATCATTTCGGTGATGATGCCAGGTTGATAATCAAAAGAGTGAGCCAGTTGATTGAGGTTGTAGGGGGCTGCGGAGTGGCCAGTAGGGCCTGCTGTATCGCTCAAGGCATTTTCTTCGATATCCAAATGATGGGAATCATCGAGAATGCGATTGATCAATTTGGGAAGATACTGGATATAGTTCAGTTGGCTATCTTTATGAAGGACTTGGTAGGCACCAGATTCGATCAATTGGGTGTAAATTTCTTTCTGATCGATTCCACTTACCACAATACAAGGCATATCGATCTGACTGAGCAATTCAAAGGCAGTCCCATCATTGAGGTGAAAATCGGCTATGGCGATATCAAAGGAGGCGATCTTGAGCAGGTCGATGGCCTCTTGTATAGAACTGGCCATATCTAGCTGATGCTCCGAATGTTTACGGATCATTCTTTGGATGGCCATTTGATCGACCAGATCGTCTTCGAGTAATAAAATACGAGCCATTCAGCACGAAGAATCTAGGGGTTGAGCCAATCGGCCGATGGCATTACTCAGGGAGCTCACTATTCGACCAATACGTGGAAATGGTTTGAATCATGTCAACAAATTCCGAGTAGATGACAGGTTTAACCATATAACCGGCAACGCTGTATTGAAAACTTTCCGTTCGATCGTTGTACTCAGTAGAGGTGGTGAGTACAACGATAGGGATGGAGCGCAGTTGTAGGTCATTTTTAACGACATCCAGAAATTCTATCCCATTCATTCTAGGCATATTCAGATCGAGGAGAATAATCGCCGGTTTGGGCTGATTTTCTGCTCTCAGATAGCGAAGTGCTTCTTCTCCATTTTCCAGGTGTACAATAGCATTGCTGACTCGGATATCCCGAAAAGCGCGTTTTACTGTCATCGCATCCACATGATCATCTTCGACCAATAGGATGGGTTTTTGATTTCTCATCTCGGTTAATTACTTGCTTTGTAAAGACCGGTTCTTGTCCCTACAGCTCCAAATTAATATTTTTTCAGGGTAAATTCAAAAGTCGTCCCTTTATGTATTACAGAGCTAAGGGTAATGTCCCCTTCATAGCGGTGGACGATTCTTCTGACGATGGTAAGACCAATCCCTGTACTTTCATATTTATCTCTGGATTGGAGGGTTTGGAAGATTTGAAATATTTTTTCGTAATACTGTTCTTTGATTCCTCGACCATTATCTTTTACCCTAAAGAGATAGTGATCTTCCCGATCTTTCCAGGTGATGCGCACATATCCATTCGTCTTATCATTGTATTTGATGGCATTGCTGATGAGGTTTTGAAACAGTTGTTGCATGCGCAAGCTTTCCGCTTTTATCGTAGGTAAGCGCTTGGGAATCTGTAGTTTAAAACGCGGGGGAGGAGAGAGGGTGTCTTTGATATTATCGACGATTTGGTTGAGGTCTACCCATTCTTTGGTGCCTTTTTCCCGTCCTATTCTGGAATACTCTAAAATACCTTCAATAAAACCATGCATGCGTTTGACTCGAATCATCAAAAGGGCCAGTTGACTTTGGCCTTCTTCATCTAATCGGTCGCCGTAATCCTCTACGATCCATTGGGCCAAGGAGCCAATGGCACGGAGGGGTGCTTTTAGGTCATGCGATACGATGTAGGCAAAATCTTTGAGCTCGCGGTTGGCCTCTTCCAATTCTTTGACTAATTGCTCCCTTTGTGCTTCCGCTTCTTTGCGGTCAGTGATGTCTTGAATGGTGCCAAAGACCTTAGTGACCTGCCCTTCTTCGTATACTGGTCGACAGGTGTTGAAGGTATGTACGATCTTACCATTACTCGTCAAGCAGCGCACTTCCATTTCAAAGGATTGGCCAAGATGAGAAACTGCTCTGACCTTCTCAGAAAAGGCAACGATGTCTTTGGGGTGAATGTATTGGCTTACCGCCTTTGGTTGGTTGATGGGGGCATTCAGTGGCAATTCGAGCATGTGAAAGATTTCTTCTGAAAAACTGATCTGTCTCGACGGTCTATCGTATTCCCAGCTCCCTAATTTCGCCAGTTTCTGGGCATAATTAAGTTTAGCCTCACTTTCTTTAAGTGCCTGTTCAGCTTGTTTGCGAGTGGAGATGTCGATATGAATACCTGTGGCTCGAAGGGCTTTACCATTTTCGTCAACTGCCGTAATTTTCCCGCGATCATAGATCCATTTGAGGGCTCCTGATTTGCTGATCATCCGAATTTCACATTCAAAAAAGGGGCTTTTACCTTCTAGGTGATGGGTGATCACTTCCAGTACTTTGGGAAGGTCTTGTGGATAAACCAAATCGTTAAAACTCTTGTCGTTGGGGGCAATTTCACTAAGTTGGTATCCCAACATATTGGCCCAGCGTTCATTATAGACGGTATCGCCAGTTTCGATATTCCAATCCCAGGTGCCCAATTGGCCAGCCTCTAAAGCCAGACTCAGCCGCTCTTCGTTGATCCTGATTTTTTCCTGAATTTTTCTCTGCGCTGTCGTATCTCTGAAAACAACAATTCTCAGGTGATCATTGGGCGGGGGCATGTAAAAGGTAGAAATTTCTGTATCAAAATAGCTACCGTCTAATCGCATATGGGTCCAGTCGTAGCGGAGTTGTCTTGCAGTTGCTAATTCTTTGAGGAGTTCTTTTCGTATTTGAGCAGATGTTCGCCCATCTCTTTGTTTGACGGGGCTAAAGTCAAGTGGTGTAGAGCGCAGAAAGGTCGCTTCATCACAGCGAAAGTATTCCAATGCTCGTTGATTACAGGCAATAGGTTTGTCGATGAGGCTATTAAAAATGACGATGCCATCAAAAGCATTTTCAAATAATAAGCGATATCGCGATTCGCTATCTAGCAGCGCCTCTTCGGTTTCTTTGTGTTTGGTGATATCCGCAATGGCACCAATGGCGCCGATAATTTGGCCATCAGAGTTGCGGTAGGGCGTAACCCTGGCTAGTCCCCACCAGCGTTTTTGGGTTCCTTTTTTCCGATGGGCAATTTCTATTTGAAAAATCTCACCCTGAAAGCTTTGGCCCACCTTTTTGGCAATATTCATAGCCACTTCTTCATCAATCAATATCTCATAGGTCTTTTTACCCAATATTTCTGATGCGGAGTAGCCAGATAAGCTGCAGAGGCGATCATTAACAAAAGTGATATTTTGTTCCAGGTCGGAGATAATGATCCCTTCAGAGATATTATTGACCAGCAGGGCATTTTGTTCATTGGTGTATTCCAACAGGTCTTTTTCTCTGGCGAGTTGATCGTATTTTTCGATTAATTGTATTTGTTGCTTATGCAGCGTAAGTTGAGTACCGAGTTGTCGGAGTAATGGCTGCATTTGTAGCAGCTCTTTAGGAGAGATATAGGCTTGGGGCTGGGGATGGTAGAGCAGGAGAAAAAATGAGGGATGGACCAGAAGTAGGGTAAAGGCACCACTTTGAATGGGCTTGGCTTGGACTTTTTGGAAATACGGAGAGGCTGGTGAAAGATGGAGACATTTATCTTGTTCGAGGGTGGTCCAAAAGCTTGGTTTGATCTTTAATTGCTGTCTTATTTGATAATGGGCTTGGCTTTGATAGCATAGGATAAATTGATCATGACTGGAGCTACAAGATTGCCAGATACTTCCAAAGGAAAAGCCTTTTCGTTGGAGCAAAAGACCCAAAAAAGCTGTTCCACATTCTTCTAAGCTATTCGCTTGCCCACAGGCCAGCGACAACTCGTACAAAAACGGCAGATCGATACTTGTATTCATGGCCTTGTTTACTTGCCTTTGAGTTGATCTTCTTTTAGCATCCGATAGATCGTCGATTTCCCAATGTCTAGTTTTTTAGCGACGAGAAGAACGTCTCGATCGTATTTCTGAAGATAGTGATAGATGATTTTCCGATTGAAATCTTTTAGGGTCATCTCCTGCGCCAGAAAATTTTCTGTTTTTCTGGGACTGTTGAATTGTATATCCTCTGCTGTAATGACATCGCCTTCTGACATGACGGCGGCTAGTTCAATCACGGCTTTTAATTCTCTTACATTACCTGGATAGTGATAGGCCAGGAGTTTTTGTTTGGCTTCTTTGGTCAGGTTTTTATTGTGCCAATTATTGCTTTTGCTAAATTCGTTGAGAAAATGATGGCCTAATAATAAAATATCATTGCCGCGTTCGCGCAGCGGTGGTACTTCAATCGGAAGCCCCAATAGGCGATAGTAGAGGTCTTCCCGAAAATTGCCTTTGGTCACCTCATCAGCCAGGTTGCGATGGGTAGCGACGATGAGTCGCGTATCAAATTTAACTGGACTGTTTCCACCAATGCGAGTAATTTCGCGTTCTTGCAGGGCCCTCAGCAATTTGGCTTGTAGGTTGATGTCCATCTCTGCGATCTCATCCAAAAACAAAGTGCCTTTATCCGCTAATTCAAATTGGCCTAACTTTCTGGTGGTCGCTCCTGTAAAGGCCCCTTTTTCATAGCCAAACAGCTCACTTTCCAACAAATCACGGGGAATAGCAGTGACATTGACGGCAACAAAAGCTCCCTTTTGTCGATCTGAATTGTAGTGGATGCTTTTGGCAATTACTTCCTTACCCGCTCCTGTTTCGCCAGTAATGGATACGGAGATATTGGTTTTAATGGCCTTTTCAACGAGATTAAAAATCTGTTGCATGGGCTTACTATTGCCGATAATGCTTTTCCGAAAGGCGTATTTGTCCCCTAATTCATCTTTTAGCTGAGCGACCTCTTCCCTTAAATTGAGTTGTTGTTTAAAGTGCTTGATGGAGGTCAGTAGGCGTTCTCGCGTATCCTCACTTTTAACGATGTAGTCGTGTGCGCCTTCCCGCAGCAATTCTACCGCTACAGCAATATCTTTTTGCCCAGAAAGCATAATGACGCCTATTTGATCATTAAAAGATTTAATTTTTTTGAGGACCGCTTGCCCAGTCATATCTGGCAGGGTATAATCCAAAGAAATGATGGCAGGATGCAGGTGTAAATGATCCAGACATTCTTTTCCAGAAGTGAACAGATGAATCTCGTGATCGGGGTCTAGTTCGAAAATGTACTTGACCAGTTTTTGATACATTGGATCATCTTCCACAACGAAGATGGTAGAATGATTGCGTTTCTTTTTCATTAAGCTAAAACCCAATAATTGTACTCGAAAGACTCGTGTAAATTTAGTTCTAGATCCTGCTAAATAAGTGTTGAATGTGCTACAAGATAAGTTAATTTGAGCTACAATTCCCAATTTGATACCAGATTCAAAATGGGAAAAATATTTATCCTGTCACAATATTGCTGATTTTAGTTTTGCTAAGGCGATGACTTAGCAACTATATTTATCTCACATTTCGATGGAATATACACAACTAAAATAACTCCCCAATTTTCCTCTCTTAAAACGAAAAGACGCAAATCAAAATCTCTCTGAAAAAGCGAAGGTCTGCATAAGGCCAAAGACTACCACTATTGCTTTACATTAAATTATTAAGTACACACTATGGTACCGTTTAACGTTGTATCGCTCGGAGGCTTTTTGTCTCGTGGAGAGCTGAGCATTGTATGTGAGAGTTTTGCCAATTTCTACAGAGGAGTAACCTCTAAACACCAGCGTCGATCTGTTTTAAACATCATTGACATTGAAGATCACCGCTCTTGGCTATTTGATGAGGTGCAGGAGCTGGATATATTGCCTGCTCTCAACATCATTTCTTCATCTAATAGAATGGAGATTATTAAGATATACCAACAAGCTTCCGTGCTGGTTTTACCTATTGAGCGAACAGTTGGTAAGATCATTCCCGAGGCATTGGCCTTTGGTATACCAGTTGTCTGTTTTGATTCGGAAAATATGCGGGAATACTTGGATCAAACCTGTGCTATGTTTGTCCGTCCGCAAAAATTGGAGCGGAGCGCACCAGATTTTACGGATATTATTAATATGTTGTACTTTGATCCTGAGGTGAGAAAGATACTTAAAAGAGGGGCTTCCCTCAAATACGATAAAAGTTTTAGCTGGTACAAGTTTGAGCAGGTTCCAAGAATCCAGCTAGCGGCCAGCTAATGTGCAGATCATGCTTTTGCTATTTTGATTCCGTGAGTTTAACCTGAACATCGTGTTCTATTTTCAAAAACTCAATCATTTCTAATAATTGATCTTTTTGATGTTGATTATCGATGTTTAGCTCACACTCAAATGTTCCTTGTTTGGTGGGAATTTTCATCCAACTCCCGCCAAACAATTTTCCTTCTTCTAGACGATTGGGGTCGGGTAGGGGTTTCAGCTCAAAATTGACCTGGTTGAGTTGCTCCTCTGGAATGATGTATTGATCCTTTCCCTTGGTGATCTTCAAAGTTTTTTCATCAAAAGAAACAGCTCCCCCAACAATGACTTTCTTGCGGAAGATGGTGTAGATGGCAGGAAGAACCATGAGCCCCAGACTCAGAAAAACGCCTACGTAAATCCAGGTCATATAGGACAAAAAGCCCAATTGCTGAATCAACTTTTCCAGCATAGGGATATAGCCATTCTCAATAAATGTCAATCCACAGTAACCCAGCAGGGCGGCCGCTATGAGCCCAAAAAACAGCGAACTTTTGCTGATTCTGCGTCTTTTTACAATAGGAGCTTCAAAATTAAACATGACGAAATCACTTGATCGGTAATAAAGACTTTTCTATAACGTATTGGTCTTGGAAATTAATTGAGTGAAAAATGCCAAATTTTGAGCAAAATTAACCAATTTATTAGACGAAACCGGCTTCTTTATGGAAAAAGAACAAGGGGTTTCTGCTTTGTCAGAATTTCTTATTTTCGCATCTGATTGATCCTTTCCTATTTTAGGCAATCACCAAGAACCTATGGCTTATACGCTCAGCATACCTTTTTTTGCTTTTCGCCTACGGCTCAATTCAGGAGGCTATCTTACCAGCCCACTGTCTGATGCCCAAGCCCTCCGTTTTCATCAATCGGTTGATCGCATCGCTACTCAATACGCTGCAGAGCTGCAGGGGCAGTTGTACAAAGAAGGCCATCTGGCTCAATTGATGGACGAATACCACGATGGCGATTTTTACCGCGACCGACTTTCCGTTGATTTTCCAGCAGCCAATGACGGCATATCTCACCCAGATTTTGAATTGGAATTTGACTATTATTTCAATCGTCGTGACAATGGCTTTTGGGGAATCATTCCCATATTGGGGCTGGAGTATTTTGCGCCTAGCTTTGCTGCACTGACCATGGGGCTTAGGGAGTCCATCCGCTTGGAGTTTACGCGTAAGCGAAGACTATTCAGTATGCATCGCTTAATTGAATCCATTTGGCTGGAAGTGGTGGAATTGCAACAGTGGAACATGCGCATCTCTCCCCCAACACTAAAGGAGCAAGAGGAAAAGGAAGAGGGAACCAAGGAGCGCTGGCTGCCCAGGGTAGCCCAACAGCTAAAGGTCAAACGCAGGGTGGTATACGGGCGAGAGCAAGAAATGGAGCAATTGGTAAATGCGCTAAAAGGACAGTTCAATCGCAATGTCGTATTGGTAGGAGCAAGCGGGGTAGGAAAAACGGCAATGGTTTGGGAGCTGGCCAGGATAAAAAAACGACAAAAAATCCAGGCGGAAATTTGGGAAACGACTGCTTCTACCCTGATCAAAGAATTGACGACTGATACGGGCTGGCAAGACAATCTTTCCTTCCTCTGTCGAGAATTGTCACAGGAAAAGGATTTTTTATTTGTTCACAATTTTTTAGAGCTATTTGAGATCGGACAATACGTAGGTAATGAGCTCAGTGTGGCCGAATACCTGCGACCATTTATCAGCCGTGGAGAATTGAATCTTCTCACCGAATGTACAGAAGAAGAGCTGGCACGGATCGAACTGCGAAGCCCTAATTTTTTATCTTATTTCCAATTGATTCGACTAGCGGAGCCCCCCAATTTAGAGGAAGTCATCCTCAAGAAAATAGCGGATTTAGCCCAGGTTCGACAATTGAAAATAGCCCCTGAGGCCGTTCGCGAAACCCTGCGTCTAAATCGTCGCTTTACCCCTTATTCTGGAATGCCTGGCAAACCCATCCGCTTTTTAGAAAGCATCCTGGTCAATTACAAATCGCCTGCCGCAGCTACCAAGCCTAGGACTGCTGCCCGCATTACGCGCTCGGCCATCGTGCAAAGCTTTTGTGAAGAAACAGGGATGCCTGCTTTTATGGTTGATCCCGATATCCCAATGGACCCCAAGGAGGTCAATCGCTTTTTTAAGGAGCGTTTGTTTGGACAAGATTTGGCCATAGAAAATGTCGTTAATCTCCTGGCATCTGTAAAAACGGCTCTGACGCGAACAGGTAAGCCTATCGCCTCCTTTTTATTTGTCGGTCCTACGGGGGTAGGAAAAACGGAAATGGCTAAGCTCCTGTCGGAATTTATGTTCAATAGTCAGGATCGCATGATTCGCTTTGATATGAGCGAGTACGCTGATCCTTATTCCGTATTAAGATTAACGGGGGAGAGTTATTTTCAGGATGGGCTGCTCACCTCTGCGGTGCGGCGCGAGCCATTTTGTGTCTTGCTGTTTGATGAAATTGAAAAGGCTTATCCTAGCTTTTACGACCTGCTTTTGCAAATGCTGAGTGAAGGAAGATTGACAGATAGTCGAGGGCAATTGGTGAATTTTTGTAGCTCCATTATTATTATGACCTCCAATATTGGGGCTTCCAACCTACAGAATAATCGAATCAGCATAGGGCAAAAGGACCGCACAGCGGATGTCAACGAACATTTTATGGGAGCTGTTCGAAAACATTTTCGGCCAGAACTATTTAATAGAATTGACCAGGTTATTCCCTTTGCTCCATTGGGAAAGGAAGTGGTGCGTTTTGTGATAGATCGCGAAATCGAGCTATTCCGCAAGCGAGAAGGCGTTCAGTTTAGAAATATGGATTTGGATTTGGAAGAAGCCGCACTGGATTACTTGGCTGAAACGGGCCACGACCCTCGCTACGGCGCTCGTCAGCTCCAAAGAAGTATTCGCCATCAATTGATCGTCCCCCTGGCCAACAAGCTCAACCTTTACGATTACGAAGATAAAGTCATTGTCAAGGTAAGGGTGCAACAGGAGCAACTGGAAATCGACATCAGTACTGATCCGCTTGGACTGGATCTGCTTTTAGAGGAGTTGGATAAGATTAATTTTGCAGATCATTCCAGTGAACTGCGCCGCCAGGCCCACAGCTTGAGGGAATGCAATTTGTACATTCGATTGCTGAGTCGTCTCGATATTCTGGAAATGGAAAAACAGGAAGACGAAAAAGCATTTTGGAAAAACCCAGTCAAGGCAGGAGAATACAGTTTTGGTCTTCAACTCAAGGTGGATATTGATGCACTGATCAAGGAGATGGAGCAATATGAAGAAGACCTGGCGCTAGCCTGCATGAGTATGGCCCCCTATCGACCCAATATCATCGATCAACTCAAGGATTGGGAGCAGCGCTTTTTCCAACTCAAGGTAGAGATGTATGCGCGATTGAATCCTGAATCCAATCTCTGCTACCTGGCCATATACGGAACACAGTTCCAACGCCAAGTCGATTTTTACCTACGACTATTTGACGAGATGGGTTTTGACTTTCAGGCAGAGACCATTTGGTATCGCGAGGCTTATTATAATGAGAAGATCATTGTCCAACAGGAAGTGCTTTATGAAAATGGACAAGTTACTGTGGTGAGCCAAAGAAAAAAACGAGAAGCTTACATCCTGGCTCCTTGGGAGCGTCATGGATTGGCTTTCAAAGCACCTAAAAAAGGCGATTTATTGTATGGAATTGTGTTTCAAATCAATGGGCATGGTGCTCACTTGTATTTGGAAGGAGAGTCTGGGCTGCAAAAGTGGTATGTCAGTGAGGAAAACCAGGCCACGTTCATGGTCCAGGTAGAAGATAAGCAGATAAGTCCCCCTTACAACATCAATCGAAAAGAGTTTTACAAAGGTAATCCTCGTCGCATTTTTAGCCCAACCAATCTTAAAGACAGCCGTATGAAAATAGATCGAGAAGTGTCAAGCCCTGAACAATTCGCCATGCTTAAAGCGCAATTGGACGAACAGTTTAAACTCAAGTTAAATACAAACATTTTACGATAGATCAATATACTTTTCCTATCCCGCCATCGTTAATTAATGGTTTATGATCAAATACTTTATCGCTTTAGTTCTTTTTCTTAGTCTTTCCCTACAGCTAGATGCTCAGTCTACCCAAGCTGCTAAATATTGGGTTCGATTTACAGATAAGGTCAATACACCTTATAGCGTGTACCAGGCCCAGGATTATTTATCGCCTCGCGCTCTTGAGCGTCGACAAAAACAAGGCATCGCCATTACGGAATCTGATTTACCCGTTGATCCCGCTTATTTAGCTGCAATTCGTGGTCAAGTTAAAGAAATTTCTCATGTCTCTAAATGGTTGAATGCGGCTACAGTAGTGGCAGAGCCCGATTCGATCAGTGCCCTTGAGCAATTGCCCATGGTCGCTGCTGTTGATTATATAGGCGCATGGAATACAACGCAAAAAAAACGCAACAAAGGAGAACCCCGTAAGTCGATAGGCAAGATCAAAAAAATAGATCGCTATTATGGCTATGGAACGATTCAAACGGGATTGATCAGGGCGCAGGCTTTGCATGAGCTAAATGGATGGGGACAGGGAAAGCTGGTGGCCGTAATGGATGGAGGCTTTATTAATGTGGATGAATCTCCATTTTTTGATAGTCTGCGTATGGCTGGGCTACTGCTTCAGGGGATGGACTTTGTCGATCAGGATCGGGAAGTTTTTGAATCGAGTGGGCATGGTACACAGGTTTTATCTACCATGGCCGCCAATCAGCCAGGACTATTGGTAGGGACCGCTCCCTATGCTCATTATGTGTTGATCAAAACGGAGGATGTACGCAATGAGTATTTGGTGGAGGAATGCAATTGGGTGGTTGGATTGGAGTGGGCGGATAGTTTGGGCGCTGATATTGTCAATTCTTCTTTGGGCTATACGACTTTCAATGATGAGGAGATGAACTATAAATATGCTGATTTAGATGGTCGTACCTCTCGCGCCTCGCTCGCTGCAGACATCGCCTATTCAAAGGGGATGATTGTGGTCAATAGTGCGGGTAATTCTGGAGCGGGTTCTTGGAAATACATTGGTACGCCTGCAGATGCATTTGATATCGTGGCTGTTGGCGGGATTGATTGGCAGGGGAGAAGGGCCTCTTTTAGTTCCTTTGGGCCGAGTTATGACGGACGGGTTAAGCCAACTGTTGCAGTGATGGGGCAGGAAGTGGCTGTGGCAGCCGTCAATTCTTTTGATATCACCTTTTCCAATGGTACTTCTTTTGCTTCGCCCACTTTAGCTGGGGTTTTTGCAGCTTTGTGGAGCGCTTTTCCAGAAGCGACTAATGAAGAGATTGTGGCCGCAGTTCGCCAAAGTGGTCATTTGTATCCTGGGTTTTCTGATGAATTGGGTTATGGGATTCCCGATTTGCTCAAGGCTTATCGCTTGATGCAGGGGAGCGACCGCGAGGGGCGGCGCGATGATCTTGGGCAAGCTTGGGTGTGGCCGAATGTAGTGGAGCAAGAGGCGGGCTTGCTGCTATTGGAGGAATTGGAGGAAGAGGCGAAAGTGAGCATAAAGGATTTGACGGGAGAGGTTTTAATAGAAGCAGTATTTCCTTCAGCGACTGGTTATTTGCATCGTTTTTCCCTACCTGATATCGACCAATTAATACCAGGTTTTTACCATGTTCAGGTACAAGTGGGCATCAAATTGAGCCACAGCTACATGATCAAGAAATGATTATTCACTCAAAAATAAATATAAATGCTTCGGAAAACTTATCTACTCTCCTTACTTGCCCTATGGCTATGGAGCAGCCAATGGGGAATGGCTCAGGACCAAATCATCAAAGACATCAAGGCCAAAGACTTTTTTGGGGTCTATGAAATCAAGGATTTTGACTGCTATGCCGTCTATCGCGATGGGAAAGAGGTTATTTTAGAGGTTTTTGATAAAAATTTGGTTCCAAAACGGCGGGGCCCTATCCCTATTGGTATCAAAGGCCCAACAGCCTTTCACAGCGTATCCAATGGCAATAGCTTTTGTCTATCCTTCTTTAATGAAAGAAAAAAGGACAAAATTTTCACCTTTGATCCTTCTGGACAAATGAGAGGAGAAATGGATTTTAGCGAAGATGTTATTGATATCTTACCTGCGGAGGGCAAAGGCTATTACATCATCATCAGAAACAAAAGAGATTTTGAAGTCCAGTTTTACAATGATGACCTAAAAAAGGAGTGGGGAAAAGTCATTAATGACAAACTCAGCATGACCTATCCCAATATCTACTCCCGCAATCAGTCAGGCCTCCTATCAATGGCTTATAACTACACCTCTGTTGGAGACAATGCCATTTATGTGTACAAATACGATATGAAAGGGATGATCAATTCGTCACCCACAGGAATCAACATATTGATGCGTTCTTTTTTAGGATCTAGATCAACGGTGTACAGCA
>JBCBDH010000065.1:0-15802 GCA_038529855.1 Bacteroidota bacterium
CTTCTAGGCTAAATTCAAAATCTACCGCTTCTGGTGGCAGACAGCGCGTATCGTCACAAGTCATAAATTCCAAATAACCGCTGATGGCTTTTGACAAATCGCTTACTTTAACGCGTTGGGTAAAGGTGGCTTTCTTAGTGAATTTAATCACATTCATATCAAAGAGCTTATCGTAGCCCTCCTTGCGGTTGCCGGATTCTTCATTTTTACCCACTAATTCGTAATGCCCACCCTTATCAAATTCAAAAGAAGTCCGTACAGGGCCATCGTCGCTTTCCAGGTATTGAGAATAAATGGACCAGCCATCTTGGATCGTCGCCGTAAAGACAAGGTCAAATTCCTGATCGTTAACTTGATTATAGGTAGTATTCCACTTGACGGGATTGAGGACCTGAGCGAAAGCGGATTGGACTAGAAGAAAGCTAAAAAGAATCAGTCCGGACAAATACTTCATAATTTCCAACAATTTTTATTAAGCAGTAAGGCTGCTTGATGCATATAGTTGGGCTATTTCAGTTGAAATGAATCAAAGCCAAGTTTACTATAATGAGGCAGCCATTTTAGCTTGTGCAAAAGTATCAATTAAGGGCCTTATACGCAATTGGCAGCAAGTGAATTACCTTACTGCCAAGCGCTTTTCATCAAATTATACAATGAAATGATCAATATATTGCTTTTCGATTTATTTTTTTTTGGAAATTGTCGGCCTTTGGCTAATCAGTCCTTTAGGGCAATATCAAAGCGTACATCCGTTGGAGGAAGACAACTGTTGTCATCACAAGTCATATAAGTCAAGTGGCCTTTGATCGACTGGCCAGGATAGTCCACCTTTACCCTTTGTGTAAATTTAGCCCGACCGCTAAACTTAATCAGGGTCATATTAAACAAAGCATCAAAAGCCTCTTTGCGATGCCCAAATTCCTGCGTCTGCCCTACTAACTCTACAGCATTATTGGGATCAAAGGCAAAAGAGGTCGCCACGGGACCTTGGTCAGATTCCAGGTATTGGGAATACACGGACCAACCTTTATCCATACGCGCTGTAAAAATAACATCGTATTCTAGGTCATTGACCTTTTCCACCTCAAAAGACCACTGGACAGGTTCTAGCTGCGCCCATGCTGACTGGCTGAGCAAAAGTAAGAATAGGAAAAAAGATAGCACTCTCATTATAATCCGCTGTTTTATATATGGTTTTTTCTTAATTCAATTTTCACGCCAAGCAGGATGTACTTGACCAGATTATCTACGATATGTGCTGGGATAAAAGGATAAAAAGGCTTGGGATATACTACTTAATAAAACGGATATGGAAATATTGGATGGGATGTAGTCGAAAGATAACAAATATATCTGGCTAGCTGCGAATGCAGTCAGTGATTTAACAGTAAAACCCCCTTAAGTAGAGTGATTTAAGCGGTAACGCTCACCTGTGCGATCAAGGATTCGAATAATCCGCGGCCATCTTCATTGCCCAATGTAGGCTCAGAAGCGCGTTCTGGGTGAGGCATCATCCCAAATACATTGCGATTGGCATTACAAATCCCTGCTATATTATGGGAAGTACCATTGGGATTGGCGGCATCCGTGATTTGCCCTTCAGCATCGCAGTATTTGAAGAGAATCTGGTCTTTGTCAGCTAGTGCTTGAAGCGTCGCTTCATCCGCAAAAAATCGACCTTCCGCATGGGCAATGGGAATCTTTAGTGGTTGGTTGACATCCAGATTTTGAGTAATGGCCGAATTGGTCGTTTGGGTTTTGAGGTAGACGTTTTTGCAAACAAATTTTTGATGGTGATTGCGTAGAAGCGCCCCAGGCAATAGGCCCGCTTCACAAAGAATCTGAAAACCATTGCAAATACCCCAAACATAACCACCTGAATTAGCAAAATCAATCACCGACTGCATAATTGGAGAAAAACGCGCAATCGCTCCTGCACGAAGATAATCGCCATAGGAAAAACCACCAGGAAGGACAATGCAATCACCAGGGCCAAAGCCAGGCAGCTCACTGCTTTTATGCCAAAGCTCGTGCACTTCCTGCTGCATAACCGTACCGAGTACGTGCAGCATATCGTCATCACAATTAGAACCTGGAAAAACTACAACGCCGAATTTCATGATGTTGATTTTGGTATAACAGACCTTATATAATGCTGCAAAGGTAGCGTTTTTGTTTATATCCACAAAGGTTTGAATTGCAAGAGCAAGACCGCTACCAGCAAGATCAAATGGATAGCTTCAGAGGTTTGTCGATTGGCATTGAGAAAGCTAAAAGAAAGAAAAACGGCCAAGGCGGGACAAAGCAGCAAGAGGTGACTGAGGGCTAGCTGAGGAACAAATAAACAGGCCATCCCAGCCAATAGCAGCGACCAGTAGAGAATTTGAATGTTCTTTTGCACCTGAATATTTTTTTTGAAAGCATAGCGGTTGATATTAAAAACCACAAATAACAGTAGTCCTCCAAAAAAAGCGAGTTTGATAGAAATTTCTAAATCTATGGCTGGAAAATCTGGCCAGCCGATAATATAAGCAAACTGTATCTGCCAAAAATCCGCCAAACGGTCATTCCAAAAATAGTAGACATTGCTCAATAAATAAGGCACAGCAAAGCCAATCAATAGCATCCAACTCTCCCTCAATCTGACGGCCCGTAAAATCCCCAGTCCGATAAAGGTCAGGAGCAGAAAGGAAATATAGGGCATATAGCACAAACTGGCCAATGCCAGCCAAAAACCCGCATTAAATATCTCTCCAGCTACGCGATTTCGTTTATACACATCAAATAATTCCAGCAGTGCAATCAACAAAAAGGTATTGGCCAGGAATGGTGGAGAAAGGGATAGAAACTCAGGAATGGAGGAACATAATAAGATGTAGAGCAAGCCAGGGAAGAGCGATAATTCACTAGCCATCCGATACCTAGAAACAATGATATTGAGCAATATGGCTTGGATAAAAAGCAGGAGGATGGATAGGCTAGCCGCCAACCAGCTTTGGGGGTCCACTAGTGAAAGGAGCGATTCGCTGAGGATACCACTGGCACCGACTTCTTGCGTAGGTGGATATAAAAAGACTGAAAACCGAAGCAGCGCAATGTAGAAGAGCAGCAGCACATTGGCAATAAATTGATTGGTACGAAAAAGTTCCAGCACGTTTGGGAATCGGATTTAGGCAATGTCGAAAATAGTCGTTCGTAATACGGCTCAAATTTAGCGAAAAATCTACGTAATGAATAGATTATCCCCAAAACAAAGTAGCGGAAGCTTCCCCCAAAACCACTTGCCACATTAGCCAGGACTAGGGCATAGTTTAGCCTCCCATACGACTTTACTGCGGGTATAAACACAAAATTGGGTAGTGGAAAGCCTTTTGGGTACTTGAAAGGATTTTTGGCATAATTATTTGAAAATCAAGCAATAATTATCTTTTTTATCAGTTTAGCTGTTAGAATCAGTTCAAAAAATGGTTTGTCTATTATAATTTAGTTTTGCATATTGTTAATTCTTATATAGGTTTTAGACTTAAATAGTCTTCAGACATAACCTCAATACACAGCCTCTTAATTCTTAAAGGCAAGCTCATCAGGAAATAGTTTAGCATCGGATCATCCGATAGTCATTTTACCCTTGGTTTTTGGTAGGCCATTCGCAGGAAAAGTACGCTTTCCTAGCTTATCGAATAGGCAGCTATCAAGGATCATTTGTGTACAATTGCTTTCTATCGACGCGAGGGTCGATAGGAGAAAGATAAATTCAGTTGCCAGGCATCTGAGACCCCATTTTTATTTAACTATTAAATTTTTAAACAGTTATGGCAAAAGCAATTTGTATATCCCTGGACATGACGGAAATCTGTCTGACCAACGATGACAACTCAACAACTTCCTACAGTCTTAATGGCGATGGGGCAACCTTGAGTTTAGATGAAGGCAAGCTCGCTGTCGAAGCGCAAGCCAACCCTTTTGGAGGAACGGAAGCTTTCCGATTTTCGACTACAGAATCAGAGGTACAGATCATCTACCTACCTGGAGATGGCGAAGCTGATTTTATTGGAATTACGGATACTGTGGAGGGAATTATCAATGGTGGATCTTACGATCTCAATTCCTTCTTTGTAAATCTCGCCATCGATGGTAATGAATTAGTGATTACTAAAAAGTCAAATCTCAATTAATTACTTGTAATTCTGATTACCCAACTTGAGCTTTTCAATATGGAGTGAAAGGCTCAAGCTTTCCTATTCTGAGATTTCTTCCTAATCAAATCAATCATTGGGAGACGTTGTAGCTTACTTTGCGTCCAGAGCTGTAGTTCGTCCAATCCAAGCATTCTCCTTTTTTCAGGTTCTTCCGCCAGCTTTTGGAGATATTGATCGAATTCCTTGATCAAAGCTTTTTTCTCGAGAAGGGGAGCAAATATAATTTTCTTCAAATACTTTAATACAACAGGCTCAAAATCCACCTCACTGATCCCTGGTAGCTTACTGAAGTAGTTCTGAGAAGCCCTTACCAGTGCATCTGTATCATCTGCATTAGACTCATAGCTAGCCAAAATGATTAGAATACGGGCAAAGCGTTGAATATCTTGTCTGGTATCTGTCTTGGGACATTTCAAAATGCGGTTGGCCCAATCTTTACAGTCTTTATAATCATTCATCACAAAGAGAAGAATCGCAATATTCCCATAAAGTACCAACTGTCCTCGGGCATTGAGCTGATACTTCTTCAAGCCAGCATCGATTTTGGGAACCAATGACTGGGCCTTATCAAACTGCCCCATATTCATATAATAAAGCAATTGGTTGCTCACTAGCAGTCGAAATAGAAGAACGGCATCGTGGTACTTGGTAGCCTCTTCACTTTCCAGTTTTTGAAGCAGGGCGGGAATGTATTGATATTGATTTCCTTTAAATAGGATTTGAATGACATTAGATATGGTGGCAATATATCTATTGAACTCTTCTTCTTTTATGACTGGATTGCTATCCCACCAGTTTAAAACCTTTGTTTGAAAATCAGACGCTTTTTCAAATTGCCGAGCTAGCTGATAAAAATGAGCCTTACTTTGATAGTAGGCTCGCTGAGCCAGTGAGGGTAGTCCTTCCTCGTTGATTTCCAATTTTGAGAGACCTAGGTTTTCTTCCAGCGCCTTAATTTCTTCTTCATTTCTTAGACCATCCATGAGGGTCATGGAAACAAATAAGCGATGCTGTATATCCAAAAACTCTTGTTCCAACTGCAAATTGTCAAAAATATTGTATCGCTCGCTGATCAAGCCCTCCAGCGCCTTTCCTCGCTCCTTGCCCCTAATATCAGTAATCAATCGTCGCTCCTCTCTCAATATTTCTAGCATCGACAATTGGTCATTGAGCTTTTCCGCGAGTTTGCGAGCGCGGCGGAGCATGCGTTCGCCTTGCTCATAGAGGCCGCGTTCGAGCAGGTAGCGAGCATCGAGGATGCGTTCTTTGAGCTGAGCATAGGTCGAGCGATCGCTGCGGTAGTTGCGCAGGCTTCGAAGGATGGCATCATAGAGGTACTTCTTTTCCTGAGGAAAATGTTTGAGGATACGGGAGTTTTTGAACTTCTTGCGAAGCTTGCTCTCATCGTATTCCTCCATGTCGTTCAAGACGTCGTAAAGCTTGATGTAATTATTGTCCTTCCCTCCGCTTCGTTTGGCTTCCATCTTGAAATACCGCTTCTCCGTTTTTGACATGGACCTGATTAAAAAGTATAAATCGGCACTCATGAATGTAATTTCCGTTTTTCTGGGCTTTGTAAAACCCTAAAAGATAAAGGTAACAAGCATTAAATCATTGTTTTTTTGGGGCTTTGAAATCCTATTCGCCAGCATTTTACCAAACGCGGAAATAAACTGCTGGATTTTTGATGAACTTCAAGGGAAAGCTTTGAGGTATTTATATGATAATCAGTTGCTTATGTGAAGTTTTTTAAGGTTGGCCAATGCCTTTATTCGCATTGGAAGTTGTAGAAAAAACAGGACTAAAAAGGTGTTAGAAGCCTTAAAATCGCACAGTCGCTGTTTGTATTCCCCTATACTCCATAATACTTTTGTCAATGTAAGTTATATGATTCACTGCATAAATATAAGTAAAAATTTGCCATTAGAATGTTATCTCTTTAAACACGGGCTTCAATTGCCCCTCAAAGCTTCAATTTAAACCAATAATAAATAAAAGATAACAGTCGGCCAATTTTCTAGTGAACACAAAAACGCCTTATTGATGCACAAACAAGACAATCTTCACCGCCTCATCCGTTCGATGACCAAAGCTGAAAAGCGGCACTTTAAGATTTTGTCTGTACGCAATAGTAAAGGCGAACATAATAACTACATCATGCTTTTTGATGCAATTGATCATCAGGAAGTATACGACGAAGAAAAGTTGCGGAAAAAGTTTCGCAAGTATCGGTTCTCTAAGCAGATCGCTCAAACCAAGTATTTGCTTTACCAGTTGATTTTGAGAAGCTTGCGTCAGTTGCACGACTCTAGAACAGTCGATATCCAATTGTCCTCTATGCTGCAAACCGTGGAAATACTCTATCGCCGTCGTTTGGCCGATCAGTGTTTCCCCATCCTCCAAAAAGCCAAAAAGATAGCAGAAGCCTTCGAGCGTCTAAACGCTTGTCTTCGGATTCTAGATTGGGAGGAGCAATTGCTGCGCAGCATGCCTCACAAAGGGCGCTTGGCTAATCTACAAGCACTTATTACCGAGCGGCAGGAAGTCCTCCAGCGGATGGAGACGGAAACTCAATATCGTCTACTATTGGATCAAGCGCTACACCTCAACCGTTTTGGCCATCCAACTGATGATCTATCGGTTTCCTTTGAGCAAATGCTTCAGTCGCCAGGTCTGCAAAAGATCCATCCAGAATCGAGTTTTATTGCGCAGTTGTGCTATCACGAATTTCATGCACAGTACCACTTGTCAGATGGCAATTTCGAGAAGGCTTTTACTTACATGGCCATCATTCACGCACTCTGGCAAGCGCATCCCGAACAGCAGGATCTGCACCGAGAGGATCACATTCGCACGATGTCACAGTACATCATCTGTGGAATAAATGCCCGAGTGGTCGAAGCTGATTTTGAGGCGATCATTGATGAATTACAAAGCCTATCGCCTTTCTCTGAACAGGATAAAAAAAGGCTGTTTTTGATGGGGGCTATACTGGATTTCATCTATCATGTCGCTGATCAGCAGTTGGAAATGGCCAAGAGAGTACTGATCGTCATTGAACAATTGATTCAAGAGCAACCCGATATTGTGGAGTCCTACTGGACGATTCTATTGCATTATCACATAGGTATTTTCCACTTCTTAGAGGGTGCTTATGAAGAAAGTTTATACTGGATCGAAAAAGTGCAGCAAGCCCAGGAAAATGAAGTACCTAGCCACGTCAGTAGCTATTGTAAACTGATCGGTTTGATGATTCGCTATGAGTTGGGCGCTTATGAAGTGCTTGAGTACGACATTCGAAAGGTCTACAGATATTTGAAGAAACGAAAGCAAATTGGACAGCTAGAAGGCGAAGTGTTGAATTGTGTTAGAAGATTACTCAATGTCCGCCATCAGCGGGAAACGATTGGCATCTTCTCAGAATTGCACTATTCCTTGCGGCAATTAGAGGCGAAGAAATCCCAAATGTATCGGGCTACATCAAATGCCATCTACCATTGGGTAACGCCCAAACTGCCAGATGAGGAGCAAATCTATCGTCTAAATTGATAAAGAAATAATAACCTCAACCCCCTTTTAATTAAAATTTCAATACTAGGAGCCCTACACGGTGTTCCCGAAAACGCCAAAAAACCATCTTTTCTCAATCGCACTCTCTCTAAACCATTGGACCCGGTGGAATCTCCTCCCATCGGGTTTCCCTTTTTTAGCCCTACTTCTCTTTTCCCAATCCTCCTAGCCCATCCTCGCTCCGCTCAAAAAACGCATTGGATCAAAACCATTTGTAAAATCTAAGTGTTTTAATAACCTTGTGTATCTTGTGGAAAAATTAAGCTTTTATGGTCAAGTCGCTGTCGACGATCAAAGGCCCCATTGAGCAGGAGTTGAAGACTTTTGAAAGTCACTTCCGCGAATCTATGCGCAGCCATGTACCGCTCCTGGACAAAATATCCTATTACATCGTTCAGCGAAAAGGCAAGCAAATGCGGCCTATGTTTGTTTTCCTATGTGCCAAAGTTTGCGGCGAAGTTAATGAAATGACCTACACAGCTGCCTCTCTGGTCGAATTGCTCCACACGGCCACCCTCGTTCACGATGATGTCGTGGATGATTCCTATGAACGGCGAGGCTTTTTCTCCATCAATGCCCTCTGGAAAAATAAGATTGCCGTATTGGTTGGTGATTACTTTCTTTGCCAGGGACTTTTGGTCGCCCTCCGCCACAATGCCCATAATACGCTGTCCATCATCTCCAGTGCGGTAAAAGACATGATTGAAGGAGAGCTACTGCAAACGGAAAAAGCGCGTAGACTAGACATCGAAGAATCTGTTTATTACGAAATCATTCGCCAAAAGACCGCCTCTTTAATTGCCGCAGCCTGTAGTGCAGGCGCTAGTTCAGCTACTCAGGACGAGGAACTGGTCAATAAAATTCACTCCTTTGGTGAAAAAATCGGTATTGCCTTTCAAATACGCGACGATCTGTTTGATTTTGGAACCGATAATGTCGGTAAGCCCCTAGGCATTGATATAAAGGAGAAAAAAATGACCCTCCCCTTGATCTATGCCCTCAATAAGGCTCCTAAAAGTCAAAAGCGACATATCATCAGTATCGTCAAACGCCACAGCGAGAATGCTAAAAAAGTAGAAGAGGTCATCCAATTTGTTCGAAATAGCGGTGGGTTGGAATATGCACAAGAAGTCATGCTTCGCTATCGCTCAGAAGCTTTTGAGATCCTACACACCTTCCCTGAGTCTTCCTCCCGCGATTCGCTGGAACAACTGGTCCACTACGTTACCGATCGAAAAAAATAGCTCATTCTTCCCTTTTCCAACGGCTTCTAGCTAAGGCCAATACCTTATTATCCGATGGTCGCCGCAGGCGATGGAGCAAAGTCTGCTCGTCTACTTCTTGGACCTCACTCAACAATTCATCCTTCCATCGGGCTTCCGCACGATAGAGAATGTCAAATTGCGAAGGACTGGCTTCCTGTAGTAAAACCGCAGGAACGGTATCAATCATCTTCTGTATGTAGATGACATTATTGAGGTGTTCGTTAAAATCCAGATCGTGCCAATGGACTTGGAAGGAATTGGAAAAATGACTGTCTTTAAATTCCGGTAGTGGATTGCGGACACGGGGCAGACAGCGCGATTCGTCAGGCATCTCTTTGGCCAGAATAAAGTCGGGGATACGAGCCATCCGCCTTTTTGCAGTATCCATCAAAAGCCAGGTGGAGGGAGCGGAAGCGATGAGCTGATTGTTTTCATCTACCACTTTGTAATCTCGATAGGTAAACAAACGTTCAAATCCCGATGGATAGGTAATGATTCGCAAAGGCTCCCCTAGCCTAGGCAAACGGTGAATATCTACCCTAAGTCGCATCAAAACCCAAGATAACTGATGAACTTCCAAATCCCACAAAGAGACCTTCATCTCCAACACATTTTGCATAGCAGCTTCTTGCATCCTACGGACTAAGGCAGGAATGCGCATACGCTTTTGGGCATCAATTTCATAGGTCCCAACAATACAGGACTCCGTGTAGGTATATTTCGAATAAATGGACATAGCTTGATGATACAGCAAAAAATAAATGTCAACAGCTCAATGATTCGCCCCCTATCTAGAACGAACTTAAAGAAAATGAATTTTCATGGAAAAGCGAATATTCTTTTTCAAGCCCTTATCTTCGTGAGAAATAGCCTTGCCTTCCTATCCTTGAGATTAGCCATCTTCCATATTATCCTCGTCAGCCTCATAGCTTGGCTCCCCGTCCAAGCCCTCTTCGCCCAAGCCTTTAATATCGACAATTTTTCCAATGCTGATGCCATCGCCAAGGCCCGAGTGACCTGTATACATGAAGACAAGTATCACTACATCTGGCTAGGTACCCAACAAGAGGGACTGATGCGTTTTGATGGAAGTCGCTTTGATCGCTTTGGCCAAGAAGAGGGTTTGTGGAGTCCAAAAATCACTGCTTTACAAACGGACCATGACGGTCGCTTATGGATTGGAACAGACCGTGGGATCAATATTCTCGATGGTGGAAAAATAGATACCCTCGCCTTTCCTGAAGCTTCCGCTGAGGCGATTGTCGACCTGGCGATGGGCCAAAACAAGGAGGTATGGATAGCTCGCCAAAAGGACCTGTGGCGCTATTGCAATGGCGAATGGGTCAACTGGTCTAAGAAAGAACGCTTGCCAGCCCAGCTTTCTATCAGAGCCTGTTGGGTAGATCGTCAAAATGCCCTCTGGCTTGCCACCAACCAAGGGGCCTATCAATTACAGGATCGCGACAAGGGGCAGCTGGGTTTACGGCATTTTGATGCCCTAAGCGGACTCAACAGCGATGATATTCGCGATATTATCAGTGATCAACAAGGACGAATTTGGCTGGCTAGCCACAAAAGCGGAATCAATATTTATGAAAATGGAGAATGGCTGCGTTTTTCTGGATCAGATGAGATTGAGGAAGGCGGAGGGCTAAATACCCTTTTTGTAGATCAACAGGGTTGGATATGGATGGGCCTAGAGGATGCTGGTGCGCTGATTTGGAAGCCAGAAAGCCAAAGTTTTTTATCGCTCCAAAACAAGGATGGCCTAGCTAGTAATGATGTCGCAGTCATCCACCAGGACGCTTGGGGAACCTATTGGCTAGGAACGGCAGGACGGGGTATTAGTCGCTGCCGACTGTCAGGAGCGCAATTTATATTCTCTGAAGTAGCGGCGACCTCGATAAAAGCTATTGCTAAAGACACCAGCGATTTGTTTTGGTTGGCCGATCAACAAAATATTTGGTTGTATGACCCAGTGCAGGATATGCGTTTTTATCCTCCCAATGCTTTTCCTATGGTAAGGACCAATGCCATTGCAGTGGGAAAGGAGGGCGAGGTTTGGCTAGCTACCGAAAACAGAGGTATCTTATCCTACACCAATAATCGCTTTCAATACCTGAGTGCAGAAATGGGATTGGGGAGTAATCGCATTCGCGACATCGCCCTTGATCAAAGAGGACATCTATGGGCGGCGACTTATGGAGCGGGACTTTGCCAGATAAGTGCCAATCGCTTTGATACAAGTGGTACCAGCTTTAGTTTTCAATCCTATGATCGGGAGCAGGGTTTTCCCGATTTTATCAACTGTCTTTATCGCAATTCTAGTGATCAGCTTTGGTTGGGAGCGGCAGATGGGAGCCTGAGCTTGGTGAAGGGGGATAGCCTTTTTCGCCGCTGGACATCAAGTGAGGGTTTGTCGGGAAATGGGATATTGGCATTGGTGCAGGATAGTTTGGGGTATTTGTGGGGAGCGACCAAGGGGAGCGGGGTTTTTTACCTCAATCCTCAAATGGCTGATCCAACCATTTATTGGCTCAATCGACAAAATGGCCTCACGACCAATCACATCAATACTCTGTTTTTTGACCAGCAGGGTACGCTTTGGCTGGGGCATGCCTCTGGATTAGATCGCATCCGCCTCACTACTTCGCGCGAGGTACAGCAGATGCGTTTTTTGGGTTATGAAAATGGCTTTAGGGCACAACTTAATCGCCATGCTTATCTTCTGGATGAAACCGAAGGCATTTGGCTGGGGACAGACAAGGGGCTTTGCCGCTATCGTCCTTACGAATTGGTCCAAAAACAAAAAGACCCTGTCCTTCACTTTACAGAAATCCGATTATCGGGTAAGGTGTGGAATGATTCCCTTTTTTCTTCCCTTTCCTCACAAAAGGCTTCTGATGAGCAAATCATCCGTCTGCCACATACCGAAAATGACCTCCTCATCCGTTTTTTGGCCATCGACCAATTGCGCCCCAATCAAGTGAGCTATGAATGGAAATTGGAGGGAAGAGACCGTCAGTGGTCGCCCCCTTCGAGTGCTAACCAGGCAAGCTTTGTCGATCTCCCTCCTGGTGACTATACTTTTCTGGTTCGAGCTTTTGGTCCAGAAGCTAATCTTCCAGGCCCAGAGCTACATTTTCCCTTTCAGATCAAAGCCCCCTTTTGGCAGCAAAGCTGGTTTAAGACCTTATCCTACCTACTTGGAGCCTTATTGGTTATTGGCCTGTTTCTATTGCGAGAACGCCGCATACAGCGACAGGCAGCTCGGGCTAGAAAACAGTTGGAAGCTGATCATCAATTACTGCAATTGGAGCAAAAAGCCCTACAGCTTCAAATGAACCCGCATTTTATTTTTAATTGCCTCAACTCCATTCAAGGCCACATCAGCCAGCAGGATCACAAAACAGCTCGCTATCAACTCGCCAAATTCTCCAAGCTGATGCGGCAAATACTGGAATCTTCCAGAGAAACGGGTATTTATCTTTCAGAGGAGCTCGAATTGCTCCATCATTATTTAGGACTTGAACGCTTTAGTCGGGACCATAGCTTTACCTATGATATTCAGGTAGACGAGCGGCTCGACCCTGAACGTATACTTTTGCCCCCCATGCTGGTACAGCCCTTTGTAGAAAATGCCATCATTCACGGAATTGCTCATAAAACAGAAGGGGATGCTAGTGTTCAGCTACACTTTGGTTTTCGGGGTCAGTTATTGGAAATCCAGATCGAAGACAATGGTATTGGTCGAGAAGCAGCCCGAGCCCTCAAGAGCCAGCGCGATCAGCAACACAAATCAGTGGCTCTCCAGGTCACTAGAGAGCGTTTGGATATACTCAATCCCTCTTTGGGAAAAAGTCTGGAAATCGAAGATCGCCTATCTGAGGATGGCAAGGCACTTGGAACGAGGGTCTGGATACGCATCCCACTCAAAGAGGAATAGATGTCTTATCTTTAAGGCAAAAATTCATGTCGCTAAAAGCTGTAATCATAGATGATGTTGCTCAGGCTCGCGCTACCCTGCGAGAAGACCTGGAAACCTACTGCCCTGATGTGAAGATTGTTGGAGAGGCCGAAGGCGTGGTTTCAGGGGCCAAATTGCTCCAACAGCAGGAGGTAGATGTGGTTTTTTTGGATATTCAGATGCAGGATGGTAGTGGGTTTGATCTATTGGAAATCCTTCCTACGCCTAGCTTCAAAGTCATTTTCACCACGGCTTCCGATGCTTTTGCCATTCGGGCCTTTCGCTTTTCTGCCATCGACTATCTCCTCAAGCCCATCGATCCCGATGAATTGATACAAGCCGTAGAAAAAGTCAAAGCTCTGCCAGGAAATGCCTCCGAAAGCCTACAACTCCTAGCTGATTCGATCAAAGAGCCTGGTTTGCCCAAACGCTTGGCTTTGCATACTATGGAGAAAATCTACGTAGCAGAAATCAGTGAAATCATTCGCTGCGAATCTAGTGGAAATTACACCCAATTCTATTTTAGCAATGGCGAAAAACTTCTGGTGACTCGCACCCTCAAAGAATACGATAAACTCCTGGAAAATCACGGTTTTGTGCGGGTTCATCAATCCCACTTGGTCAATACCAACCATATCAAAGAATACATCAAACTGGAAGGGGGCTATTTGGTCATGGATGATTTGTCGCGGGTAGCCGTATCCGTTCGAAAAAAAGCAGCGGTGATGAAATTATTGGAGCGTTTGTAAAAAAGATGCCAGAGGCTCCTTACCAAGCACTCTGGCACTCTATCATCTATTATATTTGAAAACCAGGTATTATGTCATTACTGTTTTAGCAACCACTACATTCGGTATAGCTGGATACTTGTCGGAAGTATTGGCCAGGCTCTGCCTTGGAGGACAGTAGACAAATGATCTCCCAACAATCTTCCTCACTTGCTTTGGATAGCAATACATCCAATTCTCCATCTCGATCCAAATCACCTACCCATTGCAAGTGGATGCCTCCACCATACTGGTCGCCCAACCAATGTGGCAAATCCATCCTATAGATCATCTGATCCTCTACCGCTCCATTCATCACCCTTCTGACGCGTAGTTCGTAATTGCGAATCATCGAAAAGGGACTGCCACTATCGGGATCTTTGCTAAGCTGTATTTGCCCCTTGGCATAAAGGTAGTAGCTGGCCTTGTCGGTTCTGAGATAAAAAGACTCGCCTGGGAAAAGGAACTTATGATCAAAGGCATGACCGTGGATGATTTCCTCCTCATCTACCTCAATACCGCTAAATAAGAACAGGGGATTGGCCTCTCCTTTCATCACCGTAGCGACAAAGGGATCCCCTTCACTCATCTGGATGGTATCTTCGACAAAAGAGCAGGGCGATACGCGAAATTCGGGAGCATAGGGATTTTCATTAGCTGGATAAAGTCCCCAATAGGGCCTATCCTTGGTCTCTTCATCAATCCATAATTCGGATTGGATAACGGATATTTCTTCCTGTCTTTTCAAGAATCCATCAAACATATAACCACTTTTATTGGCATAAAAAGCCCGAACCCAACGTCCTTTGACACCCTCAATGACCTCCTGACCAGTCATATCATCCGTACACACCGAAATGGTACGCCCGTGTGGGACTGCCAGGATTTTCTCTGAACTCAGCGAAGGAGTAGCTCGAAGGCTAAGCCCTGATTCAGCGGCGACCGTATATAGATGAGCGGAAGAAGTCGAACAGGTGTATTGTTGCGCAATAGCCTGCTGTGTAAAAGTCAGTAAGAATAGCGCTGCGAAGAAATTGATAAACCGTTTCATTGTACTAAGGATTTGTTTGAACAATGTTGTTTTTAATCAAGCCTTTGTGGCTTCTTGGGTATCGTCACGTTGATAGTAGCGTCGTTTTGCTTAACTATTTGTGACTAAATACACCGACAAGATAGATTGGATCTATGCTCAAATGCCCAATGCTTGACTAAGCGCAGGTAGCGATTGATTATTCGTTAAAGCCTTATGGATATTTGTATAAGAATGGCTAATGGCCGCTAAAACCATCTAATATTTGGTCGTATTTTTGTATTAGGGAAGGCAAACTAGCGCCTTTGGATGGATAAAAATGACAAAGCGCCAATTCTTTTGCGAATTTTCGCTAGGAATTCATAAGCTTTCCTTTCCAAATCCGTTATAATCTAGTATATTGAGCGAAAATTCGCTAATTGATAAAATTATATTTTGCCTTATGACAAAAAACCCCGATAAGTTTCTAGAATCTGACGTGCAGAAGGGTGGTGAGTTTTTGGTTAAAGACATTGCTGCTGCCGATGTATTTATCCCTGAAGATTTTAATGAAGAACAATTGATGGTCCGCGATATGGTCGTTGACTTTCTACATAACGACATATTGGTCAATATGGATCAGTATGAAAAACGAGAAGGGAACATTGCCGAACGATTACTGGCAAAGGCAGGAGAACTGGGACTTTTGGGTTCTCATATGCCCGAAGAATATGGTGGCATGGCTATGGACACCAATACCAATACCCTAATTTGTGATGCGATGGGGCCTGCAGGTGGATTCTGTACAACTTTTGCGGCACATACTGGTATTGGCATGTTACCTATCCTTTATTTTGGTAGTGAGGAGCAGAAAAGCAAATATCTACCTGGAATGATCACTGGTGAATTGAAGGCAGCTTATTGTCTGACAGAGCCAGGTTCGGGTTCAGATGCGCTTGCGGCTAAGACTCGCGCCGACCTTACGGAGGATGGCAAACACTATTTTCTGACCGTTCAGAATATAG
>JBCBDH010000066.1:0-15787 GCA_038529855.1 Bacteroidota bacterium
TGCGTCCCTGAATAAGGCTTTTGGGGAAATAGCTCCTCAAAAAAAGCGACCTTTTCAGGGACGCAGTTGGATTTATTGATGAGTTATCTATTTAAGCATTTGGAGCACTTTCTCTACCTTAAAGAAATAGATGCACACACCCTAGAAAAAGATTTACATTTGATCCGTGCTTATCGGAAAAGGAATCTAAGTATTGATCTTGAGCAAAAAACCAGGCAACTAAAAATCAAGCTGGACCAGCAGCCTCTGCGCAATGCCTATTACTATCACACCAAGCAAGAAGTACAATGGGAAGAACACCTCGTGCTGTCTACCCAAAGCCCCTCTGAAGTCAGCAAACTATTGGAAATGACACAAGCTACTGATTTGGAGTACTTGCACCTCAAACTCAAACAAGCTTGTATGCTCAGTGCCCACGGAGCGGTTTATCAAGCAGAAGATATGCCTGATTTTCTGACCCTACTAGCTCCCTTACTCGCCGCTTCAGCCGCTTGGTTAGCCCTTCCCTCCATCGCCATTTACCACCACTGTTTTTTGATGATGCAGCAAAGAGAAGAGGAGCATAACTTTGCTTTATTCAAGACCTTACTTTTTCGTCATGGCCAATTGTTTTCCAAAGTAGAAGTCCGCGATCTATATCTGATGGCCATCAATTTTTGTGTTCGCAAAGCCAATCAGAATAATGAGCAGTACCTCTACGAATTATTTGATCTTTACAAAGAAGGGCTGCAAAAAGAGGTCTTATTGGAAAATGGAATCCTCTCGAGATTTACCTATCACAATGCCATAGGAGCAGGTCTGCGCACCCATAATTACGATTGGACAGAGCGATTAATCGTAGACTATAAAAATACCTTGGACAAAAAATACCGCGAGAGCTCCTATAGCTTTAACCTGGCCCGTTTGGAATACAGCCGTAAAAATTATGATAAGGCATTGACGCTATTGCAAAAATCCAATTATCGCGATTTACTGCTCAACTTAGCTGCAAAAACGCTGCTCCTCAAGATTTATTTTGAACTACAGGAGTTTGATCTGCTAGATTCCCATTTAGAAGCCATGCTAAAATTCATTCGCCGCAAACGAGTGATTGGCTACCACAAAACCAATTACCTCAACATCATCCATTACACTAAAAAAATAGTGGGTCTAAATTTTTACGATAAGGAAGCCGTTCACACCATCAAGGAGCAATTACATCGCGAAAAAATCCTAACAGAGAAGACATGGTTAATACAGCAAATATAAGGGAGCGATAGCCTGGATAGCGCCTGTTTTAATACCATTTAATCTTTCTTAATGTCCCGCGCCCAATAAGTCGTCCCTGGAATCATCAAAGCGCGTTTGTGATCCTCCGTCAGGGTATTGAGGATATTGGGTCTTCGTTTATTGCGGAGGATGTGGACATCGTAGATTTCCTCTACTGAATTGAGGTAGTTGATTTTGCCCACTAACTTTCCAGTTGGTAGATGAATGATGGCAATACCTGATTGATTGGCTTTTTCTGCAAAGTCGAGTTGGGAAAAGGTAGTGGATGCTTTGCGGAGTTTGGACAAGCCCACAAACAAATAATCTCCGTGTAAAGACATGCCTCTTACAAAACCACCAATCTCTACAATGACCTCATAAGTGCCTTTGGCTAGATCTATTTTTGCCAATTGGCCAGTAGCAGAAAGCAGGACATACAATTCGCCGTGGTACAGCTTGGGAGAGTGGGGCATTGGCAGACCTGTTATCACCACCTCATTGCTGTCCAGGTCAAAGATGCTTCCTGTGGTGGTGATGGTTGCTCGCCAGCTTTGGCGGCTATTTCCTTGGTTAAAGCTGGTGGCGTATTTGGGTTTCCCATTTTGCATGGCCATGCCATTGAGGTGGCAGCGATCTTCTGAAACCAATTGATCAATAAAGGGAGGAGTCCAGTAGGGTCTGAAATTAAAATCATCATCCAATTGGATGATCGTTGAGAAAAGGGTATTGACGGCGAAGAGTTGGTCCTTTTCGCCATAGCATAAATCGTGGATATCCAAAGGGCCTGTATGATAGGTCATTCGCGGAACATAGAGCGAATCGTATTTCTTTGGGCTTTTGGGATAGTGAGCGGCCAGGGCAGGGGAGTTGGCAAAGACGACGATTTCGTCCCTGGTAGCCAGGGCTAACTTGTCTTTTTCTGGATGCTCTGCAATCCCCATGGGTTTGTCAAAGGTACGCGGCAACTGCACCAACTGCTTATGATCCTTGGCGGAGACAAATACGATTTTACCCGCCTGATAAGTAGAGATGGCAATACTACATCCTAATTTATAGAGTAGTTCAGGCACCTGTGGGGTGTAGTTACAGGCAAAAGGAGGCAGGTCGACAGATTTGGGCTGTTGGTTCATTGCACGGTATAGTATTGGTTTTGGATAAGCTCCCCAGACTGGAGGTTCCAATCTGAGGAGCTAGTGCTAGTCTTTCACTTACTTCACAAAGAATCGGCGGTTGGCCAATGTTTCTCCTTGTGCATTGCTGAGGTATAAGACATACATGCCAGAGGCTAATTGATCAGTGGAAATCACCCCTTTATTATCACCTACCAACAAATCCAGGTTTTCGCTGTAGCTTACCTGGCCATATAGGTCAATGATTTGCAGGCGGTTGTTTTGAAGCGTTTCTTCCATATCAATTTCCCAATTGATCGCTTCCTCCGCTAGGGTGGGGAAGACACTAATCTGCGCTATCGCTGTGATATCTTCTGTATTCGTGGAATTGCCGAGATTTTCCCAGTAGAATACCCTGACTTCTTCTGTATCCTCATTATAAGTGGATGCAACAATATCCGTATCGCCATCGCTGTCCAGATCTACAAGGGTAGGAATGAGGACATAGGTTTCTGGTGGGATCTGTAGGTCAAATGGGTCAAATGCATAGGGGGCAAAAGCTGGGCTAGTCGCGGTTCCTGTATTTTCGAAGTAGTAAAAATTGGTCGTTGCGTAATTGTAATTGCTGGCATAAGTTACACCACCCGCCAACAGGTCCTGATCACCATCCATATCTAGATCGGCAAAGTCCATGACGATTCGGGTAAGCGAATCATTGCTCAAACCAAATGGATCGATCTGTACCATGCCATAGTCTGGGTAATTACTACCAGGAGGAATTCCTGTATTCTCCTGAAAGCGAAAGCCTTCTGGATCGTCATCATTAACATAATTATTCATAAACACATCCAGGTCCGAATCGCCGTCAATATCTACAAAGGCAACCTCTGCAATGCCAGGAGAAGGGTCTAATTCCAGCGGGTTTTCTGCAGGTCCCACCCAACTAGGTGCTTCTGCGGTACCTGTATTTTCCCATCCTAATATAGGGGTTTGCGAACCGAAATCATAAGTGCCAACGAAAAGATCGAGGTCACCATCTTTATCGACATCAGCCAAATCCACCGTTGTCAGCATATCAGGAGCTGATATACCAAATGGGTTGATTTGAACCGTATCAAAGTTGGCGACTTGGGGCGTTCCCATATTTTCTTGGTAGCCCAAAATCCGATCGCCATCTTCTCCATAAAAGGTAAAGAAAGCATCAGGATCACCATCATTGTCAATATCTGCAAAGTGATAGATTGGGAATTCATCCGTTGTGAGATTAAAAGGCATGGAGACAGGTGGTGCAAAAGTCTGTGCTTGCATACCTCCCGCTAAGCCCAAAAGAAGGGCGGCAGAAGCCAAAGTACGACGAAGACGAGGGCGAGAAAAGGTCGCCCCCACTTGTCGATACAAACGAGCCAGTCGCTGCCGTAGCGACTGTTGTTTTTCCTTAGTCAATTGGAAAAAGGAACCATTGTCGACCATCATTCCCAGCTTTTTAGACAGCGCTCGGAATTGGCGAATAGTTTTTGTCTTGCGTAAAGGGTGAAAATTCATGCATAAATATTTTATGAAAAAATAGAAAATATATCCAACGGAGAGGAGGAAGATATTTTTAAAGATATTATGCTGAATGGACATGTAATATAAATGAAAAAATTGGATTTGACACAGGGTGATATATATTATTTATTAGGTGCGTATTACTATCAGTGGCAAATGTCAGCTAACAGTTAAATGGCAGCTATTCCTTTATCCTCCGCTCAAGAGTAAGAGCATGTTGGGAATTTAATAATCGACCTACAAATGCCATTTTATTGCTTATACTTCGTTGTAGAACTGGGTTTCGTAGCTTAGGCTACGACCCCAAACCTACGCCTCGTCTAATCAAGAAAAGGACTATTTTCGGCCAGAAGACCAAAATCCCAACATGCTCTAAGATTTGAACGGTATTGATATAGCAGATTCGTAAGTGGAGATATAGGACTGAACTGAAGCTTTGTATCAACCCCCCAATTGAAGCAGGGACTTGCGAATCGCTTTGGGTAGGGCCTCTGGTCGAGGAGAAATAAAAAAGCCAATTCGACGATTTCGCAATCTTCCATCCAGGCTTTCATTAGAAGCTCGAGGCGCAAACTCCCCCTGCCCTGAAGCCAGTATTTGACTGGGGTTGATGCTAAATTCCTCTGTTAAGAGGCGAACGATGGTCGCTGCTTCGAGTACACTAAAATTCCAATTGTCTTTATAGCTTTTATTGGCTGGTGGGCGGTTGTCCGTATGGCCAGTGACGAGGATATTCATTCGCGGATAACGCAGGAGTACCTGGCTGATCTTTTCCAGTAAATCTACGCCTTCTTCTTGAAGTCGAGTAACACTTTTTTTACGAAATAGAAAAGCTTCAGGGAGGGAAAGACTTATTCCAGTGGTCTTGACCTCTACATCAGCATCTAGTGTCTCATAGGTTTGTAGGACAAAGCGCAGGTCACTAGCCAGTAATTCCAAATCTGCTTTTTGTTGGTCGAGAATGGCGCTTGTGGATTCGATGATGGCTTTTAGGCGGGCGATCTCTTTTTCCTTTTCTTGGATGGTCTTTTTCTGGTTTTGGTTGCTGTTTTGCGAGCGAGAGCTGAGGTCATCCATATCCAATTCCAGCTCATCTATCCTGGCCTGTAGCTTATCCTGCATAGCTACAAGGGCATTGTTTTGTCCCCTGCGCTCTGCCAATCGAATTTGTTGCGCAAAAATGGTGTCTTCCGCGGTTTGGAGCTGGGCTTTCCACTGCTCAGTCTCCATGGCTTGATTTTGCTTAATGCGCTCGATTTGAAGTAGGCTGGCTTCGTATTTTTTCTTGCTGACGCAAGCGGGGCTGAAGAGGAGG
Organism: Bacteroidota bacterium; assembly: GCA_038529855.1. Lineage (GTDB taxonomy): Bacteria > Bacteroidota > Bacteroidia > Chitinophagales > Saprospiraceae > JBCBDH01. The sequence continues at coordinate 5,221 of JBCBDH010000066.1, forward strand.
ATAAGGATAAGATAGAAGGGTATCGTTGGATGCATACAAATGAGCAGACTATGGTCAATGCAATAAAGGGGAAAGGCATAGAAAGCTATTGGACCCATCCAAAATGGGTCCAATAGCTAAGCGGTATTAACGCAGGCGAATACTACTGGCTCCCAACAAACCAATATCCGTATAAACCATGACGCGATAGTAACCGCGCTTGAGTTTTTCTGCCAGATTGTGCTGAAAGGATAAACGCTGATTTTCGGTAATGTCTACATCGCGAGCCTCAGCAGCAATGATATCTGTCGCTTGGCCATTGAGACTGACATTGGCCTTAATTGGGTTTTTGAGCTTGATTGGTGTACCCTGCTCATCAGCTATGACTAAATAAACGGGGCGTACCCCCTGGTATTCTTCTGGAACATTGGTGAGGTCAAAACTGACTTGGACGCGGCGAGCACGTCTGGACTTGGCAGTGGCTTTAGGTCTTTTCTTTTCTACTTCTACCCTAAAGGCAGAGGCTTTAAAATTGGCCAGGGTCAGACGATCCAAATCGTTTTGCATACTCTCATTGAGCTTGGCCAGGGACTTAGATTCTTCTCTGGCGATACCCAAATCTTTTTCCAGTACGCCTGTGCGCATCCGCAGCGAATCGTTCTCTGATTGTAGGGAAAGGATGGAGTTTTCGAGTTGGGATTTATCCGTGAGTAGCTGCTGGATTTGAGAGCGGAGACTACTCATTTCACCAAGCTGTTGATCTTTTTCCTTACTGCTCACCTTGAGGGCGCGGATGCTGCGGTCGCGGCGATTGATGGTGCTTTTGGCTTCGTCGAGCGAGCTTTCGAGGGAGTCGTTTTCCAGGGCCAATACTTCATAGGCCAGAGACAGGCTATCTACTTCTTCCTGCAGATCAGCTTTGAGTTGGTGCAGGTCTTGAAGGTCGGTATTGAGGGAATTATTTTCCTGTTTCAGGGTCATGTTTTCGCCACTGAGGCGATAGCCCCACCAGCCGCTTAATAGTAATAAAAGCGCAAGGATGATTGCAACAATACTCAGGATTTGCTTTGTATTCATAATTGTTTTTTTAATCGCGAAAACCAAGGCTATAGGCGGTCTTCATCGAATGAGGTATTAGCGATAGAATATTGATTTGTAAGAACGTTCTAATTCCTGCCAAAATTATAAAAAAATACATTCGTTTTTTATAAAAAGGGCGCTAAAGGGAAGGTCAGTGGCGGTTGGCCAAAGGTAGTAAAAATATCGAAGTGGCTATATAATTGGACTATATTCTCGCTATAGCGCTCGCTCAGTGACTGAATAAACTCAGGCTTTTTGGCGAAGTTGCCAGCCCAGTAAAGCGATGAGGAGGGCCAGCCCCAATCCTGCAAAATAGACCAAAAAAGCGGGCTTTGTAGACAAATCAATAGGGGCGGTATTGCCAAATTGTACAAATGCGGACCAGTAATAGGGATGGGCGCGGAGCTGGTCTTGGCAGTTTTGGAGATAGTGTATTTTGGCCGATTGTAGGGCAGAGGCTTTATCTTGATATTGGTGCAAACCCCTGTAATAAGCCAGCATAATATCAGCAGTGGCACAATCATCTACTGACCACAAACTCATCAGAGCACTTGGGCTACCCGCATGGATAAAACCACGGGTCAGACTCATTACCCCTTCTCCTTTTACCAATTTCCCTGACCCCGTATTACAAGCACTCAAAACGACCAAATCAGCTTGTAGTTCCAAATTATAGACCTCATTGCTGAGCAGCTCCCCATCGGCAAAAAAGATTTGACTTTGCCCTGGTTGTTCATCATTAACACAAGCATGAGTGGCCAAATGGATGATCTTAAAATGCCTGGCCTCTGCCTCAAATTGGGCTCTAGTGGCCAAATGCGCCTTTCGCTCCGCTCCATTCAACAATTGGCTGATCTGCTCGATCTCTGCCTGATTACAAGCCAAATCGCTCAATTCTTCGCTATCACAATCGCGCGTCTCCGCCATTCGCTCGCTACCAAAACTAGGCGCATAAGCCACAAAGTGTCGATCTGCCTCAGAAGGCGCCTGCTCCATCTGATCCAACCAAAGCCTCGCTGAATAATGATAACTCAACTGAAAGTCATTTAGCAGATAGTGGAGGTTCTGTGGGATAAATCCAAGCGTAGTGTCTTTAGGCAATTGGCTCAGCAATAACTCAAAAGGCAAATAATTCAATGCATCATCTGGGATAAGGATCAATTGGGCTATATCCGTGGGGATGGTGGCCAATGATGCTTGCAATAAATGCTGATACAAACGATGGGCCGCTCCACAAAATAGCGGAAACTGTTTCCCCAATTCAGCACTCATTGGAGCTTGACTAATGAGACCTCGCAACTGAGTTATATCTCGAAAGATCAAATCCACTTCGTCCAGATCAAACACGGTCAAACCGTTTGGAAGAAAACAAAACACATAGCTTTTCTCCTGCCCAATAAAGTATTCTAGCAGGGCTGTATTTTTTTGTTTACCCAGGGCTTCTTGTAGCTTGGCTAGCGCTATATTTTCGTTGGGATATTTTAATTGATGATACTGGGGAAATGCTTCTTCAAAATATCGAATCAGGGCTTTGTGTGCTTCTCTGAGTTCAAATACCTCTTTTTCCCACAGGGCAATTTTACTAGAATCAGGCTGCTCTTTTTTTTGCAAAGCATCTTTGATTCGATTATCGTAAAAAGTTTTGTTGAGTCTGAGCGATCGCTCTTTATCCAATAAGCTATCTGGAATTTGTCCATAGCCAATGGCCTGGGTTTTAGCGATAGACTCCAAGAGCCCAAGGGCCTTATTGCCTTCAGCAAATACAAAGGCTTGTTCCAAATAGACGGGGTCTTTGAGGATTTCGTATAAGTGCAAGGCTACTCCAATCCCTCCTTCGTAAATAGCTAAGACTTTAGCTGCTAACAAATTTTTTGAGCCTTCAGCCAAAAAACGTTGTCTTAGGGATTTAATTAATACTGCTGCTAATTGATAATGGGCCAAGGCTGATTTTAGTGCGCTGATCTCTAATTCATGGGTCTCTTGTTTGATCGATGATAGCAATTGGGCTTTTTGATGGAGAATGTCCAGGGCCATCATGGGATTCATATACTGCTTGCTATTAGGGACTTGCCTTGGGTCAGCCTGTACGGAGTCGATACTCAAGGTTTGTAAAGCTTGGTGATAATGTACCAATGCTTTGAATTGTTTTCGCATCTGCTGATGAAGATCGCCAAGTGCTTTGTACGCCCTGGCAATTTCTGGATGTTTTTCATAATCCTTATAAGTACGCTGACTGCTGTTTAGTGCTTGTTCAAAAGCTTTGATTGCTTGAGGATAGGCTTTATTATTTAGGTGCAATTCACCCAGGATGAGATAGGTTTTATGGTCTCCCAAAAAGCTTTGCTCTTTTTGTAGGGTAAGGGCCTTTTGCAAATAGGGCAGAGCTAGTTGAGGGGCGGCTTCTTGCAGGTGGATAGCTGCCAGGCTTTGGTAATTATACAATTGGATTTGTTGGACATATTTACCCATATGGGGGAGCGTTTCGCAATGGGCCAGGCTTTGATTAAAAAGGACTCTAGCGCTATCCAATTGATTTTTTTCTTTAAAACAATCAGCGATATTAGATAAAACACCAGCGATGTCTGGGTCTTCCACCTGAGGGATTTGATAGCGAATATCAAGAGCTTGGCGGAGATAATAAATGGCTTCGTCATAATCGCCTAATTCCTGATAAGCCGTGCCGATATTTTGATAATAAATGCTGATGAGGGCAGGACCTTCTTTTAGGGTTTTGGCAATGGGGATGGTTTCGAGCAAAAGTTGAATGGCGCGTGGATAATCGCCCTTTTCTTGATAATAAGTACTTAGATTATTGAGTGCAGCGCTATAGGGATCACTGTTTTTTTCCAAATGTTTTTCTGCAATGTGCATCGCTTCTTGTGTAGCTTGCAGAGAGGCTTCAAAATTTTCATCATAGTAATGAATCAGGGCCAACCAATTATAGCTATTGGCCAAATAGGTCCATTTCTCACTGGCCTTAAAAGCTGGTATGGCTTGGTCAATGAGGGTAATATTTTTTTCTTTGCTTTGGTAAATATCAACTTGCTTGTAAAAATTTTGACCCAAGCGAAACAGGGAGTCCTTTGCTGTTTGGTCCAGTGATTGTCCATTAGCGGGAAGTAAAAATCCTCCAATCAAAAAGTACCAACAGAAGTAGTAGATTACCTTTGAGGCCCTTGTGCTCATAGTTTGCAATGTTCAAGTTCAATACTAAAAACGAGATAGCGCTTATGATTCAAACCACTCTGAGAAAAAGTCTCAGAGTGGTTGAATACTTTCAATATTAAGGATTTATTTTGAGTAATTTAAAGGCTTGCCCTTCTGAATATTGGCTTTGAAAGCGGATGTAGTAAAACCCACTTTGCCATTCTCTCGTGTCAATCCTTCTGTAGTTGCGTCCTTTTTGAGCTTGGTCATTTTCTAGCTGATCAATCAATCGGCCGCTGGCATCCCAAATGCGGATGGTTACAGAAGAAGCTGCTGTGAGGTCATAGCGAATATTCAATTCCTCATTAAATGGATTGGGATTGAACTGAATTTCCTGTAGGTCTGTGCTGATACTCACCGCATCGCTGGCCTCAGTGCTGTTTTGCTGTCTTTCGGTTCCATCTTGAGGGGTGAAATCGCAACACAAGTGCTTATTCCCATACAAAATATAATCATTAGAGGAATTACCATTATCTGGAAAACCACCATTGGGATCATTAGGAGGAAAGATATTTCTTGGAAATAAAGTAGGATAATCGTCGATTGGATAAGGGACGTAAACGCCATTTTCAATAGTTAATAATTCCAAACGATAGCCAAAACGGATTGGGTAAGGCTCGGTTGGGTCTGGTGGGCAGTATTCGGGATAGTAAACTTCAAAAATATCATGCGATTGATAGAGGTAATCGCCAGTTGAGGTTCGATAAGGCGTAAAGTCACTGGCGACCATTGGCCCTTTTACTCCCGTGACATTATCGTCAAAATTATAGCGAAGATATAAATCGGGATATTGGTTAATCCCTAAATCTGCAATGGTAATATGGGCATTAATTCCCAAGGCTTGTCCGCCCCTCATAACGATGCATAGTTCTCCGTCCATTTCCTCCATCCAATTGGTTCTAATGATTCTTGGACCACCAGTGGTGTCGATTCCTACAAAGGATTTTTTGGCCAAAAGATCGGTAGTGCATCCGAAAAGTAAAAGCAATACAACATAGCTTAAGGTGTTTACCTTGTTCATGATAAAGTTTATTTTTTTGTGTGAATAAAAAATGTAATAATTCTTTTCAAATAGGTGGGGGTCTTCCTTTTTTCCATTCTAGTAGCTCCCCAAAACGTAACCGGGCAGCCGCTTTTTTTTGGAAAAAAGTAAATCAATTCATCGCTAGGATGAATCCAAAAATTGGTGTTTTAACTATGGTAGATGAAAAGAAAAGAAATGAAGCAAAGTATATGCTATGTAGTGCTTTAAGAATTCTCAAGGTAGCTAAATATTGAATAAGATGCAATTGACCACCAGAAATAATTTTATTTTCATTACCTTTTTGCTCCTTACAGAATAAGTAAATACAAGGACTGGATGAAGAAGTACCCGGACAAAGAAATCATCAGATTACTTCAATCGGATCGGCGGGAAGAACAGAATAAGGCGATGCTTTATTTATACGAACGCATGTATCCTATCGTCGTTAAATACGTCCAAAAAAATAGTGGTACAGAAAAAGATGTCGATGATATTTTTCAGGATGGTCTGGTGGCCGTTTTCAAAAAAGTACGGACCAAAAGTCTTTGGGAAGATTCCAATATAGAAGCCTATCTCTATTCGATTTGTCGCAACCTGTGGCTGAAAAAATTACAAAAACGCAAGCGGGAAGTAGAACTGACCGATGTGCATGAAACCGTTCCCCTTGATCAGGATCAGGAGGCCATTGTTTTGTCGCAAGAACGTCGACAATTAATGGATGAAATTTTAAAAAGCCTGGGTCAGGATTGCTATCGCCTCTTGGCTTATGTATATTATGATCGACGTCGCCTAAGAGAGATCGCTGAGCTGATGGGCTTTGCCAGCGAACAGGTGGCTAAGAATAAAAAATCAAAGTGTATGAAAAAATTGAGAACACTGATGAAGGACAATCCGCATTTTAAGGAACTGCTCAAACCTTGATGCCATGAGTGATGCCCGCCAACAACAAATTGATGCCTATCTGGACAAGCAGATGAACGATGCTGAGCGCCGTGCTTTTGAAGCTTTGGTAAAGGAAGATATGGAGCTTGCTGCCCAATTGGAGGAAAGTCGTCAAGCTATTCGCCTCATCGAGCAAATGCGCGATATGGATATCAAGGAGCAAGTGCGCGAGGTACAAGCGCAATACAAAGATAGACCACCGTCAAGACCCGCTGGTAGGGTCCTCCTCTGGAAGTGGATCAGTGCTGCGGCTGCCATTTTACTATTGGCCGTCATTGCCTATAATTGGTTTCAAGCTACCCCCACAGATCAGCTGTATGCCCAACATTACGAAGCCTATACGATTAGTTTTGGTAGTCGAGGAGAGGAGGGGGTTCAGTTGGCTCAAGCTAGTCGCTATTACCAGCAAAAAGACTATACTGCTGCATTGCCCCTGTTCCAAAACGCCTTATCTAATAAAGACCTGGCAGAAATTCGCCTGGCCTTGGCCATTTGCCAGCTAGAAAGCCAGCAATTTGCCAATGCCCGCCAAACCCTCAGGCCACTAATCACCTCTAATGATCCAGTATTTGGCGTTCATGCGCAGTGGTATACGGCAATGGCTTGGTTGGGGGAGGGGCAGATAGAAGAGACACGCACTATCCTGCAAGCTTATCCACAAGGTACTGGCGTATTTAATCAAAAAGCCGCTCAGGATTTGTTGGAGCGACTTTAAGTAGATTTACGCTTTGGTGTATTTATGCTTGTTGTTGGACTGACTCTTTCCAGCAACTGTCGGACTGACCCCTTCGCGCCATTGTCGGACTGACCCCGCTTTGGCGGGGAGTCAGTCCGACAGGGCAACCCGCATGTTACGTTTTCTCTGTTAAGGGAATATATTAGTGTAAGTTACTTTCTTTGGCCCTAATGGGCGATCCATTTATATAAACTGACACAGATTTGTTAGAGAAGCACAGCTAAAGTAAGCCTGATAAAGGTCTGCGCTAGCCAATGCTCCATAGCAAAATTGTGTCAGTTTATTTTTTTGTGTGAACATATTGGCAAGGGTCAGCAGCTTGCGTTGCTGCTCTTGCTGATATATTTTATGTCCATCACTCCGTTCTCAGCCTAGCCCGTATGTTCCAATTGACACTTTCTGGCGTGCGAATATTATAGGGAATCCACAAGCCATCGGCCGCATCCAGCAACCAGTCTCCACCATTTTCTGCTGGACCAGAGTCACAACCAATGGATTGCATTTCGATATCGTGGCCCAGGGCGATGCTGATCCAAAGATCATTACCATCAATATTGATATCTCGGGTGATATCGTGTTCATGCCATCTCTGACTTCGAACGGCATTGGTGACATCAGCCTGGTAAAGCAGCGACCCAGGCTGGGTATTGCTACCATTGTCGTATATCTTTATAATACAGCTTACTGGTGGGTTGAGGATGTAAAAACTGATTTGATCCAGTTTTTGATCAGTATACTGGCTCATCATTGAAGCGGGAAAGCGGACAGCAGCTTCGTGGTCACCAATATCGAGTAGCGGACCAGAAAAATTATTGCCATCGAAATTGATTAGTGCATTAGCGGTATCGTCGTCGTCTTTATTACAAGCAGCTACCATTAACACAATCATCAACAAGGAAAGTAGACGCGTCATCATGTGGTGTTTGATTGGTGTAAAAATTTACTTTGTAAAATAACGAATCCCAAGAGATAATCTCCCCTAAGAAAATGTTAAAGCTTTTGAAAAAATAGTTCTCTGATCATTTACTACATTTGCCCCATGAAATTTCCAGCCAATGAAGCCCTAAAAGCGGCTTTACAAAAACGGGAAGTACAACAAAATCGGCGCAAACTAAGCCTGGCCCAAGATAAAGCCCTCGATTTTTGTTCCAATGACTATCTGGGCTTCGCCCAGTCCCAAAGCATTGAGCAAGCCATTCGATCGCTCCGCAAAGCACCTACTGGCCAAATCGGTGGTACGGGCTCCCGCCTCATCAGTGGCCATTCTCCCCAAATCGCTGCGCTGGAACAACAAATCGCCCAAATCCACCGTGGCGAAGCCGCCCTCCTTTTCAATTCGGGCTACACCGCCAATTTGGGTCTGCTGGCCTGTATCGCCACTCGCCACGATACCATCCTATACGACGAATTAGTACATGCCTCCATTCGGGATGGCATCCGATTATCTCCCGCTCGCTCCTTTTCTTTTCGACACAATCAGTTGGATGCCCTCCAACAAAAACTTCAACACGCTCAAGGGCAAGTTTTTATCATGGTCGAAAGCGTCTACTCTATGGATGGTGATGAGGCCCCTCTATCAGCTTTGGTCGAATTGGCTAAGCGTGAGGGCTGCCAGTTGATCGTAGATGAGGCCCACGCCCTGGGCGTATCAGGACGTTATGGAACGGTGCAAAGATTGGGTTTAGAAAAAGAGGTCTTTGCGCGAGTTTTTACTTTTGGTAAAGCCCTTGGTGCGCATGGAGCCACCATCGTTGGATCACAGTTATTAATCGACTATCTGGTTAACTTTTGTCGCCCCTTTATCTATACTACCGCCCCTCCTCCTTACCAAATTGATCATATAAGCGCTGCTTACAAAGCCCTAATTGATACCCCAGCAGTCGACCTCCTCCAAAGCCGTATCCAGTACTTTCGTCAAAATATTCCTGCTCCTCTAAAACCCTATTTCTTGCCTAGCCAGACCGCTATCCAATCTTTTCTTTGGCCATCTAATGAAGCCCTTCGCGCCCTATCTGATCATTTACTCGATCAGGGTATTTGGGTCAAAGCCATCCTTCATCCCACTGTTCCTAAGGGTAGAGAAAGGTTGCGCATCAGCCTCCACGCTAATCACCCCCTATCCGCTATTGAGCGCTTAATACACAACATCGCTCAGTGGACCTCAGATCAGCAGATAAATCCAACAATTGCAAATAATGGGACATGGACATTGGCATAAGCGCATGGGCTAGCTGTTCGGCCCTGGGAGCAGACCAGGCCACTTGTCGCGAAAGCTATCGACAGGAACGCCATTGTCTGTCTTGGTCAGTAGAACAGCAACAATGGGTGGGGCGACATCAAGCGGCGATAGACCATGATTTGCAGCAAATTGCCCAAGAAAAGCGGAGCTATCATCGCTTGGATAAAACCGTGTTGATGGCCATGTTAACCGCGCAAAAGGCTTGTCGAGCAGCAGATTGGACCGATGGTAATTTTGGGATCAATATTGGCTCATCCAGAGGGGCGACTGCATTTTGGGAGCAGGCACATCAAAAATTTGATCAGCGGGAGCTGATTTCACCCCTCACTTCGCCTAATACAACGCTGGGTAATATTTCTAGCTGGGTGGGGCAATACCTGAAACACAAGGGCATGGCTTTTAGTCATTCGGTGACTTGTAGCACGGCGCTACATGCTTTTCTCAATGGGATGAGTTGGATAAAAGCGGGTTGGGCGGATCGCTTTTTGGTGGGGGGGAGCGAGGCGCCACTGACGCCTTTTACCATTGCGCAGATGAAGGCTTTGCGCATTTATGCAGATGCGGGGCCGAGTGATTATCCCTGTCGGGCGGGAGATTTGGAGAAGACGCGAAACAGTATGGTATTGGGGGAAGGAGCGGCTTGTTTTTGTTTGGAAAAGGCGAGCGAAGGGAGTCCTTTTTTGATAGAAGGGGTGGGCTATGCGGTGGAGCAGATTCGACATGCGGTTGATCTTTCTGAGCAGGGGGATGGGCTTTTTGAAACCATGCGGATGGCGATTGGGGAGCTAGATGCTTCTTTGGTAGATGTTGTCGTGACACATATGCCTGGAACCATCAAGGGCGATCAAGCGGAATGGCGGGCACTTGAGCGACTATTTGGCCCTGATATGCCGTTGATTACCAATAATAAATGGAAAATTGGGCATTGTTTGGGCGCTTCAGGGGCGTTGAATGTGGAGCTGGCCCTATTCTTATTGGAAGACACCATGTTTATTCCCGTTCCCTATCTCCATCAAACCCCAAAAGATAAAACGATAAAACGGGTACTGGTCAATGCCGTGGGTTTTGGTGGAAATGCCGTTTCCCTATTAATTAGTCGAAACCCTGCCTATTGGTCATCCCGCACACAGCGACAAGCCAGTGCATCAGTGTTTGGCATATAATCGCGGCTGACCTTTCGATTTTTGGCACTAATACCATAATACCAGGCCCTTCTTTTATCAAAACTCGACTGTGTCCAATACAAGCCTTGTTGATCAATATGGACAAAATAGCCATCCGTATAGCGAAAACCAGGTAGGGTGAGCTTTAGCTGTTCGGTCAGTCCTTGATAGGCTGATTCTCCAAAAAAAGTACGGAC
>JBCBDH010000067.1:0-15601 GCA_038529855.1 Bacteroidota bacterium
CGATACGCTTGGCAATTCGAGATTCCCCTTCTCCTACTGTTAGAACAGTACGGTGGGCGATGGGCGACATGGGAAAGCTATCTTTCAAGCGAGGCAGCACCCCATACTCCATAATATATTTCATCTCGTAGGGCACCCCTGGCATAGAGACCAATACTTTTCCCTCGTATTCCATCCACATTCCTGGTGCAGTCCCCATTTTATTGTGGATCAAATCGGCATTTTCTGGCATAAAACATTGGAGTCGATGAGCTTCAGTCGTCGTTCGCCCCCAGCGCTCAAATAAGCGCAAAATTCGATCATAAGTAGGCTGGTGAAAAACCATCCCTACCCCAAAATAATCGGCCAGGGTCTTTTTGGTAATATCGTCCTTTGTAGGGCCTAGCCCGCCAGTCATTAATATCAAGTCAGACTGTTCCAAAGCTTTTTCGAGAGCCTCGCGAATCCCTTTATCGGTATCGCGAACAGAGTAAATGGCTTCTATTTGAATGCCTTGTAAGTTGAGTTGTTGGGCCATCCAAGCGGAGTTGGTATCTATTATTTGGCCAATCAGAATTTCATCTCCTATGGTAATGATTGTCGATCGCATGTATGCTTAAATTTCAGATAAAACGAATTTGTTTAAGATCAAAGCTACTTTCGCCTTGATTATGACTCACTTGTAGATACCCTGAGGACTTTACACCCGTTATTCTTCCACTAAATACCTTACCATCTTGATCCTGGAAGAGATGATCCTCCATATAGCGATAAAGATGTTTTAAATAGTCCGCTCGAATGGTTTCCCAATGGCCATTTCTCAATTGTAAATAGCGTCGCTCCAAGCACTGACATAATTCACCAACGAGGGTATCCAAATCGTAATCCTTCTGGCGGAGGATTTTTAAGGACGTAGGATTGGGAATTTCCTGCGAAAAATGTACCTGATTGATGTTGATCCCTAAGCCTACCACGCTTGCTTGAAGATGCTGACCGATAATAGTATTTTGAATTAGAATACCCGTGATCTTATCATCCTCTACATAAATATCATTAGGCCATTTGACTTTTAGGCCAGGGCCGACATAAGGTAGTAAAAAGTCAAATACGGCTAAAGAAATGGCTTGATTGAGGTCAAACTGCTGTCGGGCCAATAAAAAATGGGGGTAAAAAATGGCACTCAGACTGATGTTTTTAAAGGCTTCACTTTCCCAGGTACTGCCAATTTGTCCTCTCCCATGCACCTGATTATAGGTCGAAATGACCGTTCCTTCGCTTGGTCTGCTATTTGATAACAGCTCAAGTGCATACTGATTTGTGGAGGAAAGCTGCGGGAAGTGAAGGAGAACTTTTCCGACGAAAAGGGTGTTTCCTATAGTATTCAAGTAAAGATAATTTAGTAACTTTATCTATTTTATTAATAAGTTCTTCAGAAACTGTTATTGTCAAATATTAAATCCTTTTATAAAATAGCAAGATCCTAATTTGAGTTCACAAAAAGAAGCCAGACCCAGCAATTTATCCGAAGAAGCTTTCAATGATCTGATCGTAGATAGCATCCAGGACATCAAAGGAAAGCAAATCGTAAAGCTGGATCTCCGGCACCTCGACGATGCGCCTACTGATTTTTTCATCATCTGCGAAGGAGATTCCAACACCCAGGTAAAGGCCATTGCCGATAATATTTATCAGAGAATGAAAAAGGAAGGTTCTACGCTTCCATTCCATTTTGAAGGCCAACGAAATGCCCAATGGATTTTATTGGATTACTTCAGTACGGTCGTTCATGTCTTTTACAGAGAGACCAGGGCATTTTATGAATTAGAAGATCTTTGGAGCGATGCCATTTTCACTGAATATCAAAATTTATAACAGATTGGTGTAAAAACCGCACAATTCTGTCGATATAAGCAAACGATTCGCCTCGTTTTTCGTTTCTATGGTAAGCAGAAACTGCAGACTATTTTAAAATCTAATTTGAATGGAAAATAATAAAGATAATAAGAACAACACCAGATTCAACTCCTATTGGATCTATGGGCTGTTGGCGCTTTTCCTGCTGGCCTTAAACTTTTACAGTTTATCCACAGCCAGCCAGGAGGAGATCAATTTCAGCCAGTTTGAGGAGATGGTTCGCAATGGAGATGTCGAAAAGGTGGATGTCATCAATAGAGAAATTGCACATGTCTATCTCAAAGAGGGAAGCAGAAGCAAATATCCAGATGCAGCCGATGCTAAATTTGGCGACCAGCCTCACTATAGCTTTGAGATCGGAACCGTCGATCGCTTCGAAGAAAAACTCGAACGCGCACAAGAAGATGTAGACGATCCTATTCTCCCTAATTATAAGACTAAGACCAATTGGTTGGCTCCACTGTTGAGCTGGGTACTTCCTATCATTATTATCGTTGCAATTTGGGTATTCATAATGCGACGTGTCAGTGGTGCAGCAGGTGGGCCTGGCGCTCAGATTTTCAATATCGGAAAATCCAAAGCCACCCTCTTTGATAATAATGCCAAAGTCAATGTCACTTTCCAGGATGTAGCGGGGCTAGATGAGGCCAAGGAGGAAGTGATGGAGATTGTCGATTTCCTAAAGCATCCTAAGAAGTACACAGCACTGGGGGGTAAAATCCCTAAAGGCGTCCTATTGGTAGGCCCTCCAGGTACAGGTAAGACTTTGCTAGCCAAGGCAGTAGCGGGGGAAGCAGGTGTTCCTTTTTTCTCTATCTCTGGTTCTGATTTTGTTGAGATGTTCGTAGGGGTAGGTGCCTCTCGTGTACGAGACTTGTTTAAGCAGGCTCGAGAAAAGGCTCCTTGTATTGTCTTCATTGATGAGATTGACGCTATCGGTCGGGCTAGAGGTCGCGGTTCTTTCCAGGGTGGAAATGACGAACGCGAAAATACCCTCAACCAGTTATTGGTAGAGATGGATGGCTTTAGCACAGACAAGGGAGTAATCCTGATGGCTGCAACCAACCGACCAGATGTATTGGATAATGCTCTTTTGCGCCCAGGTCGTTTTGACCGTCAGATTGGTATTGATCGTCCAGATTTGAAAGGAAGAGAGGCTATTTTCAAGGTTCACTTGAAGAATATCAAATACGGTCCAGATGTAAATTCCTATGTATTGGCAGAGATGACTCCTGGTTTTGCGGGCGCAGAAATTGCCAATGTTTGTAATGAAGCCGCTTTGATTGCTGCTCGTCGCAATAAGAAAGAAATCGATATGGACGATTTCAACTATGCACTGGACCGAGTCATTGGTGGTTTGGAAAAGAAAAACAAAATCATCTCTCCTGTCGAAAAGCAGATTATTGCTTATCACGAAGCTGGACATGCGGTTTGTGGTTGGTTCCTGCCTCATGCCTCTCCATTGGTTAAGGTAACTATTGTACCAAGAGGAATTGGCACTTTGGGTTATGCGCAGTATCTCCCCAAGGAAGAGTACATTACGCGCACAGAGCAGATGCTTGATCGAATCTGTATGACCTTTGGTGGCCGAGCTGCAGAGAAAGTTGTTTTTGATAAGATTTCTACTGGAGCACAAAGCGATCTCGATCAGGTCACTAAGATGGCTTACAGTATGATTGGCGTTTTTGGAATGAATGATAAGGTCGGAAATGTCTCTTTCTATGGAATGCAGCAAGACCAGTTTAACAAGCCTTACAGTGATGAGACCGCTACGCTGATTGATGATGAGGTGAGAAAATTACTGGAAAGTCAATATGAAAGAGCGCAAAAGCTGTTGAGAGAAAAACGCAATGAGTTGGAAATCTTAGCCAATTCGCTGTTGGAGAATGAAGTATTACTCAAATCAGATGTAGAGCGTTTGATTGGGCCGCGCCCTTCAGATAATGTCGTTCCACCAAGTGAAGAGAACGCGACGGAGAGTGATTCGATTGAAGGAGGGTCTTCTAGTGGAGCTACTGAAATTGTAGAATAATACAGCTTTTTATTCTTGTCGGAGTGATGTGATTTCACTCCGACAAGAACTATCCCACCTTATACCTCTTCCCCGCTTTTTACCAATAATTGAAATCCATTGCCGTGAATATTGACGATCTCAATATTGGCGTCTTGCTTGAGGTATTTCCGCAACTTGGTGACAAATACATCCATGCTTCTAGCGGTGAAGTAGTTGTCTTCCCCCCATATCTTTGTCAAAGCTTCTGAACGAGGTAATATATCATTCATATACATACAAAACATTCGAAGCAATTGAGCTTCCTTAGGAGACAATTTCTCCTTATCTACCACCTGATCACTATCGTCAACTAGTGACAAAATGCGAAGGGGGAAGTTAAAGTGGTATCTACCGATACTAAACTCCTTGATTTCCTCGCGAGGATCAGCCGTATTTTGGCTGCGTTTGAGGATAGCTTGTATGCGATACAGCAATTCTTCAGAATTGAAGGGTTTGGAGATGTAGTCGTCTGCTCCAATCTTAAATCCCTTCAGGACATCCTCCTTCATGGTCTTGGCCGTCAAGAAGATAATGGGCATTTTCTTATCATTTTCTCGAATGTCTGCCGCTAAGCTAAAGCCATCTTTCTTAGGCATCATGACATCAAAGATGCAAAGGTCAAACTCTCCTTTTTTATAACTATCCAAACCAGCCTCCCCATCAGTGGCTAAGGTTACTTTGTATTCATGCATCTCTAGATAAGAGCGCAAGACATCACCAAAATTCTGATCGTCTTCTACCAGGAGTATTCTGTTGTTTGCTGTTGCCATTGTATTATAGTTTGTTGGTTTGAATAAGTTTTAAATTGAATGAGCGCAGACCTTATACATTGGTCACTCGATGTGGAAAGATCAAGATAAAGCTACTTCCTTTGCCCAATTCGCTCTTCACATCGATTTGTCCTTTATGGGCAGTAATCATCGCTTTTACATAACTCAAGCCTAGCCCAAAGCCTTTGACATCATGGCGATCGCCAGTATGTACGCGATAGAAGCGATCAAAAATATGTTTGCGGGCTTCCTTACTCATACCGATGCCTTTATCTTTTACTACTACTTCAACGCCATTTGGTACGTTGCGAGTATGCACCGAAATATCTGGTGCATCTGGCGAATACTTCATGGCATTATCAAGCAAGTTGTGAATCATATTGGAAACATGCGTCAAATCCCCTTCTATCATGGGCTGCTTGGCCTGTAAATCGGCAACAACAGTTCCTCCGCGCTTCTCTACCTGCAAACCCGCATTCAACACCGCTTGATTAATGATTTCATGCATATTGATACCCGTCAGCTTGAGGTTAAAGTCGCGCTTGTCAATTAAAGCCATCTGCAAGACCTTCTCCACCTGCGAGTTCATCCGCTTATTTTCTTGCTTGATGATATCAGCAAAACGCTTCACCTTAGCCTCCTGCCCAACGATCATTGGGCTAGTTATCGAATCTGCCGCTAAGGATATCGTCGCAATCGGCGTCTTGAACTCATGGGTCATATTATTGATAAAATCGGTCTTCATCTCCGATAGCTTCTTTTGACGGAATATGACCTGTATGGTATACGTAAAACAGAATAGAATGATACCTGTAAAGAGGATGGACCCCAAAAGCGTCTTCCACACGGAACCCCAAACCAAACTGGCTTTTGCAGGGAAGTGGATCATTAGCAATCCAGGAGAATCCATGTCGTCTGGAAATAGATGTACGGAATAACGAGAATTGTACAAATTTCGCCATCCCGCCTGTAACATTTGAGGCGAACGGTCACTCACTACGTAGTGATTGTCCGTAATCACAAAGGATTCTTCTCGATTCGAGAATACCCCATAATTGTAATTAATACTGATTCCTCGATTGCTTAACTCTTGCTGGAGAGCTCGGTCGAGGTATTTCAAATCGATCCTTTGGGTAATTGGATCGGGATTGATCAATTTATTGATAAGGAGCTTTTGGCGATATTTTTCCTGTGCTTCATAGCGCTCAAAACGTTCACGCTGGCAGTCTGGACAGGTACATTCATTATTAGCTGAGTTGAGGTGAGCGATTAATTGTTCCCTCATCATACTGTCCATGAACATATTTTGGCTAAAGGACATCTCCATCGTGACCGTCTGAAAATCGGAAGTAACATTCTGTCGCAACATATTGATGGGTCGCATGTCGATGTGGTTAAACACCTCCAAATTTTCACGCATATCCTCTGCATCCTCTAGCTTTTCTGACACTCGATTGAGTGCAGAAAACACATTTTTATCAAACTGTGCTTCATTTAGCTGTATCGACCAGCGAATCCAATACATCTGCAAAAGGACAATACCAATGAGTGCAGCACTCATCAAGCCAATAATACTCCAAATAGCCTTTTTATTCATGTATGGTCACTTAATGGAATGTAAGAAGTTGAATTACAGCCAGTAAAGACAGTCGATTCTTACAAATTTATATATTCAAGGGACGCCTTTCCGCACTTTAACAGTCCTTTAACTTTCTTCAAAAATAAAAAGGTCTGTACCGCTTTTTACCGTACAGACCTTTTGCTTTCTCATTGAGTGCAAGCCAATTAGTTCAGAGAGAAGCGAATTGTTATCCCTCCCTGGGTATTGGTAATCGGGAAGGAGGCAGAAGTCGCTGGAATCGTCTGGCTTCGATCAAAGAAAAAGCGAACATTTAAGCGATCGTTAATATCGTAGTCAACAGAGGGTGAAATCCGAATACTTTTCAGACCTCTCGTAGTAATCGGTTCTCCATCAATCGTATGCTTCACGGAAATATCGTCTCGGAAGGAGAAGTCAAACTCGATATTCAAGTCACTGGCTTTATTCGAGGATTTATTCGAACGACCACCTCTACCACCTGACTTCGCTTCTTCCTCTTGCTGCTTCTTGCGGGAAGAGGCGCTTCGCCGACGATTACTATTGTTATTGACAAAGGGTAAATTGACATTTTTGAGTTTGTAACCAAAGGAGGCGACGTACTCCGTTGTCTTAGTCTCTATCAAGCTGTAATCGCTAAATGAGAATTGCAGATTCCGCGATTTCTTAAAGTCCACTCGCGTACTCATGTCGTTCTTAAACTTCACATCAATACCGATCAGGGGCGCGAATTGCTCATTGATCACAATATTGGGGACTTCAAAGCGAGAATAGAAGTTAAAGTCATTATTCTGTAAGCGCTGCGTTTCATCAAAATCCGTATCGGTATTATAAGAGTTGACCGTCAAGGTCGATTTATAGCCATGAGATAGACTAAAGCTGGCAAAAATTTCTTTAAATGCAGGAATCTTGGACAGCCCATTATAGGTTAATCGCCAATTGATCTTAGGCAGTTGTTGTAGCAGTACATCCCCCAAATAATTATCGCTAAGCTCTATGCTATTGGGGTCCTGATTGGTGTAGGCAGACAGGAAAGCGGGTAGCAGTACATCTTGCTGTCTTCTTCCAAAGCCTTCTGAGAACTGAGCACCATCTTCCTCGTGAACCCCTCCACCAATCCGCCTGGAAATATCCGCTCGATTGTTTTCAAAGCGAGCAAAAAGCGCATAGATATCGTCATCAAACAGGGTTTGCATTGCATAATAGCTGATGGTAAATGAGCCTACCTCTCTTGGAATACTATGTACAATTTCCTCAAAAGGCTCATTATTGGGATCGTCAATAAAAGTCGTATCCCGAAAATAGAGCGAGGTATTTTCCGTCAGTCGACGATTAGCATCCAATTCAATCCTAAAATCCTTAAAGGGCTCTATGGTTATTCTCGCATTGATATCCTGCGAGAAATTTTGGATGACCTGCTGGTTAAGGAAAACGTTATCTGTAATCCAACCTTTCTGTGCCGCCTGATTCAACCAGTCGTTTTCGCGGTCATTGGTCGCAATATTGGGTTGTAATCCCGCTACAAAATCCCAGCCAGGTGCGGTGAAATTATTGGTCTGACCAAAGTACTCGGTCTGTGGCAAATAGCCAGGCACAATGGTCGCATAATTCTCTGTATAGGTCAATCGAGCCTTTCGCAGGAGCATTAGTGGACGTATGACAATGCGCTCGGCCATCGTGGGTTGGCGATCCCGTTTTCGCTTTTTATCGCGGGATTTTTTGTCATTCTTACCTTTCTTCTCTCCTTTCGCTCCGCTCTTCCCAGCATCCTTATCATCGGTCGCCTGGCGCCCCGTCCGCTTCGTCTTACCCCCATCATCAGTAGCTCCTGTACTGGAATCGTCCTTCTTATTTTTTCGGCCTCTTCGCCCCTTTCTGCCTCCTTTCTTACCGCCACCTCCATCGTCAGTAGCTCCACCAACACCATCCTTAGCTCCCTTCGTTCGCCCCGCTGGCTTCTCTGCACCACCTCGTTTATTTTTCGAACTCCCTCTTTTCCCTCTTGCCCCTTTATTGATCTTATCGAGATAGCGGGATTTTCGATAAAGATTCTCAAAATTGAGATCGCCATTAATCTGACGAGTTTGGTTGTTTTGAATCACATTACCCAGTGAATCAACATTCAGCGCCGCAGCATTCCAGGCATAGGTCGCCGAATACTGCCCACGAACCTGAATCCAATCTAAGAACGGAATCTTCTTAAATGGAGCGGTATAACTGACATTGACATTGTGGGAGTAAGTCTTAGTTCGACCAAAGTCTCGAATATTATTCCAAATAAAATCATTTTTTTCCTCTACCGTTCGACGAGTACCAAAACGCGGATCATTCTCGTCGTTGACAAATTCATCCAATTCATCGACTACAGCGGTATTGGTCGCATTGAAGTTTAGCTTGAGGGCGCGGGTCAAATCCCATTGGACATCGTAGTTTCTATCCCAAGTAAATTGCTTGTTGTAAAAGGAATTAAAGAAGGGATCATCGCCTGCAAATCGGTACTCCGTTTGCTGTAATTGCCGGTTCATCACCGTATTAAAACTAAAGGAATTGGGTAAAGGATTGAAGTTAAACTCTGTAATCAGTTTGAGGTATTTGTCTTTTTTGAAGAGTTTAGCAAAGGGCGTAATAAAGCCCCCTCCTCGAGCATAGGCATAGTTTAAGGCACCATTATAGTTCTTAATTTGATCCCTGGCAATGATGGGATCATGCTTATTGGTTTCCGTATAGGCATAGGTCAGGCTAAAGTTTTCAATGTTCCACGGCATCGGCTTTTTAGCCGTATTGGTTCGCGTTTTTCGAACATTGGTAAAATTATAGCCTTTGATTTCCGTAACCGTTTGTGCCTGTTCTTTAATAGAATCCCTGCTTGCGGAGCTAGTTTCGGCCGCCAGCTTTTCATCCAGCGGAATATCTAAGTCATAGGGATCAAATTCAGGATTGATAATCGAATTGGAATATTGGGCATAGAAGGGAATCTTAATCCCCGATTTTTCCGGCAAAAACTTACCCAATTCCAAATTACCTGCTATGTCGTATTGGATTTTCTCTTCCCGTGCCCGCTGCGCCAATTTTTGCTCCAAACCTCCATATCCGATACTACTATAATCCGTCGATAAAGTCAAGTTACCCAAATCGGCCATTTTGAAATCTGCCCGAGCGATAGCCGCTAATCCACCTCGCTCATCAAAACCACTTACTCGAAGCTCATTGATCCAAATCTCCGCACAATGCGAGACTTCTGAACGGTTGACAATCCCTACCATGACTCCTCTTACATAGCCCAAGTTGGGATTACCCACCACGCGAACCTTTCGATCAGGGTCGAGCGGATCGAGTATTTCATAGGGGATATTTAGCGGAAAACCTTCTTGATTTCGCAGGGTTTTGACATCCTTGAATAGCTCTAGATTTAGATCAAAATCATTGGATTCCTTCCAGACTTCCCTTTTATAGGGACCATCCCCGTAAAGGATGTCTAGATCTGTAGACATTTCCAGCGGAATCTCGTATTCGTAATAGTTATTTTCAAAGTCACTCCCCAGTCGCATAAAGACGGCTAGATCGCCTCTTGGTATCTCATCGGGCATACTAAGATCGCCCTCCCTCGATTCGGCATGCACAAACATCTTGAGTTCTTCATAGACCCGCATGTCGAGGTTGAGTATTTTATAAATCCCTCGGGCCTTTTCCTTGCCCAGATTACATATCTCTATGGTCAGGGCCTGCTCATTTTGAAGGATATCTGGGAAGGCCGTATTATTAGATTGCTCTCGTTCGATCCCTGGTGGTATGATATAACCAAAGGGTGATCGCGTACTGTTTTCTTCAATATTTACTGCATTGACATCAAAAATAACTGGTACGCGATTGTTCTCGATGATATCCGTATTTTGGTTACCTACTACCAGCTCTCTTTGATAACGACGCCATTGGTTACGAGCCAATTCCAAACGAGCAAAACGCAGGGTTGTTCTGTCGTTAAAGCCGTGCATATACATGCGGATAAAACGGATAGAACGGAAGTCCTGAATCCCTCCCACACGCTGATCAAATTGATCCAGAGGGACTTTGAAACGATACCAGATGCGACGCGCATCAGGTGGCCCACCGTGAATGGAATCGGTAACAAACTCACTATTGGCGTAATCCAATTCAAAAGTACCATTGGGACTACTGACTGCGCGAAGTGGGATGCGGTATTGGTAATAAGCCTCCGTTTCACTCAGGGTATTATCGCGATTGATATCCTCTGAATCTGGCAAATTGGTTGCAGATTGTAGGAGATTATTAGAGCCTTGGTCGGGCGCTTGAGAGTTGCCTTCGGGATTATTAAATCTGCTGTATCGCGTAAATACATCTGTTCCTTCAGGGTAGTTTCTGAAATACTCGAAATCGTCATTGGAAGGGTCAGCGGCAATGGCGCTATAGGCCCCTGCATCCAGGGTATTTTGATAAATCTGAAGAATTTCTGCAAACTGATTGGATTCTCCTGCATTGTCCAATCCATCTAGCCCCACATCCTGCAAACTGCGTTTGGACTCATCATTTTCAAAGGCATTCACCACCGATTGGATTCTTGGGATACGTCCCCAATTGGTTTGATCCGTCTCGGTCGTTTCATCCGTTGGGATACCATTTTCAAAGAACTTACGGGAGTCGCGAAGAATATCTTCAGAAATATTTCCAAGGTTGAAGTACAAATCCCCCTCATTGGGTCCATTCATAAATGGATTTAACATCCAAAATTCGATGTATTCGATATTGGCCGCCTCAAAGTTGTTGGTATTTAGCGAACGCATGATTCCTCCCCAACGCGTCTCTGGTCGGGCCAGCTTACCATTATCTAGAAGACCAGCAGAAAAGGTCGTCCCTCCTGCTGTCGTAGGTCGATCAAAATTATAAGGTCCCCTTTCGTCAGGATAATAGGTCAAATCCAGCGATTGGATATTATTACTGAAACCTGGTTGGATGGAGATGTTTGGAAAAACTTCGTCTTGGGGAATGGGCGCAGAGTACGGATCAGAGGTAGTATTGAGTACACTCAAATCGATTCGATACCAGTTGAGCAAAGCGCGATTGACACCAGATAAGGTCGTATCAATAAAAGCTGATTCTGGGAATAATGGATTATTATTTTGCTGATCGTTTTGCGGCACACTGGCCAATACCCATGCATTGGCAGGTGTCCGAAGGTCAAAACTACTAGTACTTCCTTCAAAATCATCGAGATAGACGACCCCACTCCTATCGATATTACCATCTTCATCGCGGCCCTGATTGATCGCCCTGGCGTGGCCCGGTCGCAAAAAGGCGGCTTCTGCCTCAAAGGAGAAATTGGAAGGTTCTTTGGTTTGTATGAGTGGGATGGCATCTACAGCTTTGGTCAGCCAGGGGGCATCTTTACTGTAGTTGACGTCTAAACCATAGATTCGGTTATTGATTGGATCATCTCCGATATTTACCTTTTGAGTAAATGGTCGTTCGAAGAGATGCAGATAAGTCGCTCCAATATTAAAGTTTTTACTAACCTCGTAATCGGCCCTGACCCCCAGCAAGGTTTTTTGTTGAAAGCCAAACAAAGTATTGTCTTCAAAGGAGACATTGATGGGTAAGCCAGAATTGAGGATCGCATCATTGAGAATTTTTACCCGGCCAATATTGTAATCGACCTCGTAGTCAACTCCTTCCTGCAATTGCTGTCCACCAGCCCTGACTCGCACCGAGCCTCGCGGCAGATTGAAGGAACCCAGCGAAATTTCCGAGGAAACACTGGATTTGTAACTCCCTCGAATCGTAAATCGGTTGAGTTCGGGATATTCTCGGGCTCGAATAATCGTCGAATCATAAAGCACCTGATAATCAAATAAGCGCGCTTCGTCGGGATTATCGATTTGTTTGACCAGAGAGGAGCCAAAGGGTTCCAAAACGGGGAACATGATCTTCCCCGTTCGGGTATTGATCGTCAATCCCGGCACAAAGTCAAATATCCCATCCGGTTGGGGATCACCTTGTACGTTGAGGTTATCCAAATTAAAGATACGGAGTAAGGGTCTACCGGCAAGATTGGTAGAAGGCAAAAAGCGCTTTTGTCCTCCTCCTGGATCTTCGTAAAATATGTCGAGTTTAAAATCTTGCTGACTAACCTGAAAAGCCCCCACAGAATAGACGTTTTTCATCATCAAATCCCAGGTGGGCAGGTCGATACGCGGAGTGGTACTTTTCAACATTTTCACAAAAAGTACTTCCAGAGAATCTCCACTTCCCGCATCGTCATTGGTTAATTCCCCTACTTTATAGGTGTTTCCATTATAGTCATACTGGAAGGCAACTGCAAGCACCTGATCGGGACGCAGGTTGACATTGACTGAAAGGAAACCCAGTTCTGGGTGATAGGTAAATTCCGAAGAGCTTAATCGACGAGCGCTGATCTTTTCAAAATCCTTGGCCTGCTCAAAGTTGAATTGAGGACCAGTTAGCGTAGCTACAGCATTATCCAACAGACGAATGCCTGGTGTATTCAGTATCGTTTCGTAAATCGGATTAGCGCGGTTATCTGGTAGAGCCTGTCGGCCAAAAATATCGCGGAAGCGAGGAAAAGGCGGTACAAACTTAGGATTGTTGTTGGTAAAGCGCTCTGGCTCCCCTAAGTCGGCAATCGCTACAATCTCGCGAATATCATCTGTTTCGTTTCGATCATTGGTGATCCAGACCTGAATTTCGTTTGGATTGATCTTGAACAAGCTATTGATCTGTGGCAGATTTTGTAGTGAGCCTTCAAATACATCGCGGTTGAAGTGCGTGAGGAAAAAGTGGCGATTTTCATCGTATTGGTCAGCAGTAACTTCAAATTCCTGGATCTGACTTCCCCCTTGTATCTGCAATTGCTCCTGACGCGATCTTTGCTGAGAGGCGACCGTCGTCAAACGCAGGCGGCCCCATTGGGTTTCTAATTTGATCCCAAAAAGACTTTGAGCACCCTGAATCAGCGAGCTACGGAGGGGAAAACTCACATTACCCGCTTCAATCTTTTTGATGATATCGTCTTCACTAAAGGCTTCACTATCGTATTGAAGCTTCATTTGATTCTCAAAATCAAAGGTTGCTTGGGTATTGTAATTGGTCGATAAGTTTAGTTTTTCTCCGATTTTACCGGTTACATTCATTTGAATGTTCATGTCAAAGTCAAATCCCCCTTGTCTTTGCTGACGAATAGTCAGGATGGGGTTCTCTACCCTTTGAAAGTCTACCCCAAAGGTCAAGTCGATATTACCCTGTGGTCGAATATCTACTGTCGAGCCGCCAAAAAGTCGGTCGATCAAGCTTTTCTTTATGTCAAATTTATCAATGGGGTCGATTCGTCCACCTCCTCCTCCTCCAGTGTTGACCCCAGATAGTTGTTTGAAATAGCGATCTTCTTCTTCCTTTGCGCGATAATCGAGGTATTCCTCAAAGGTCATGTAGGAGGGCATCCGAAAATAGTCTTCACCGATTTTCTCTGTGATCATGTAGTTGCCCGTTTCGGGGTCATATTCTACCTCTTGCTCGATGATGTTGGGATCTTCCAGATCAAAAGGATTGGCATTTTGATTATTGAGAAAGTCGCCATAGCGATCTTGTAGCGGAGGGAGCGTATCCTGAGCTATGGTATGTTCGATTGTATAGGGGTCTTCCAGATTGGCACTGTTAGAGAAGGATGCGTAGGTGTGCGTAAGAAAACCGAATACAAATAAAATGCTAAGTAGAGTATGTTCTATCTTCATAATTCTTCTTACATGGGATACTGTGTCTTTAGCAGTGGGTCTCTTTGGAATTAAATCAGTTGTTGGAGACCGTTCTTATCAGACAAAGTTCTTCATTTTTCATGTTAATCATAACGACGTAAGTTCGACCTACTGTTTACGTTGCATTTTTTTAACAGTTGTGCATTTTCCGGTATATCACAACTCGCTTGTATCCCAATAACTCTATAAACCTAGAACGAGTAGAAGTGTGACTTTCCTAATGTACGGAAAAGCAAAAAATATGTTCAAAATAACTATATGCTTAAGAGAGTTGTTTTAACGCGAGCTTGATCAGCGCTTCCACTGATCCGATACTGGTTGGCTCCTTTAAGATATTGTTGAGGACTTTTTGCACCTTGATTCTTGCGAAACCCAAGGCAACTAATGCTGATAACGCCTCATCCCTCAAAGTATTGTCTCTAGGACTAATTGTTAGCGGCACATCACCGGATTCCTTGAGTATCTTATCCTTCAAATCGAGGATGAGCCGCTTTGCTGTCTTCGGGCCGACACCTTTGACCTTTTTAAAGGCCAATACATCTTCTCCTACAATAGCTGCACGAGTTTCCTGTGGCGTCATAGAAGAAAGGATAATTCGGGCGGTATTGGGTCCTATTCCCGAAACCGAAATCAGTTGTATAAAAAGCGATCGCTCTGCTTCTTCCACAAAACCGTATAGCGTATGGCTATCTTCTTTGATATGGAGATAGGTGAGTATTTTGATGGAGGCCAATTCTTCGACCTTAGCGAAGGTATTTAGGCTAATGTGTACTTTATAACCTATGCCTCCAGCTTCTACTTCGATGTGGGTTGGGCTCTTGTGTGTAATTCCCCCCCTGATATACGCAATCATGTTGGGTATTTATCCAGATTTCAGGCAATTATAATTGGCTACTCTTACTAATAGAACCAATAAAAAAGCAGCACGAAGGTACAAAATTTTGACTTACAGGGCCCTTTGTTGCCATAAAGTTGAGGGGGCAAATCAACTTCGACACTTAAGTAGGTGTAGGACAAGGGCTTATTCGGTCTTAATGGACTTAATTTTTATCTTTGCGGCGGTAATCAGAGGCCGAGCAGAACAGCCAATGGCTTGTGCTTTTGCCTTAATAGCTAAGTCCCTGTTTTAAAAGGAAATACCCAGTATGAAACTCCTATTACTCGGCGGCGGCGGTCGCGAACACGCACTGGCCTGGAAGCTCAACCAAAGCCCTCAATGCGAACAGCTCTTTATCGCTCCCGGCAATGCCGGAACGGCCCAAATCGGCACCAATCTCTCCATCAACCCCAACCATTTTGAAGCCCTCCGCGAAGCGGTGATCAAGCATCAAATTGATATGATCATTGTCGGGCCTGAAGAGCCCTTGGTCAGAGGGGTTTACGACTATTTCAAACACGATGCCCAACTGCGCCATCTCCCCGTCATTGGCCCATCGGCCAATGGGGCAGAGTTGGAAGGCATAAAGGCATATGCCAAGCGATTTATGCAGGAATTTAACATCCCTAC
>JBCBDH010000068.1:0-15592 GCA_038529855.1 Bacteroidota bacterium
GGAAGGAAAAAAAGTCATGCACCTCCACGACATTCCCGCTTTTGACTTTCTGCCTGGAGAATCCTTGATTTTGCCTGCAGATGAGTCCATGTGCATAGATTTTCCTGAGGCCAGATTGGATAATCCAACCAGATGTTTGGCCATGACCATCTCTGAAAATAAGATTGCGGAGACCATCAATTTCTTGAATGAAAACTGTGCAAAACTCGACGACGAGTGGAACTTCACGGACTATAATTTTCACTTTACCAATGACGTAGCGATCAAGCAAATCCTGCAGCGCCTACTGTTCGTTTTCACAGAAGACCATCCCTCCAAGGACATCTTTGCCGATTTTATGCTGCGAGAACTCATTATCAGAATCTTGCAAACGGAAAGCAAGAGCATCTACCTCAACAAAGCATCTGAATTAAACAGCAGCCATCGCCTGGCTTTTATCATTGAGTACATTCGCCAAAATTTAGACAAAAAACTGACGATCAAAGACTTGAGCAATAAGATTTATATGAGCGAGTCCAATTTCCATCGAGTATTCAAAACCGAATTGGGCATGTCTCCTATCGACTTCATCAATGAGGAGCGCATCAAGCTCGCAACAAGGCTCTTGCAAGACCCCACGAAAAAGATCAAGGACATTTATTTAGAATGCGGTTTCAACAGCATGTCCTACTTCAATCGAATGTTTAAACGCAAAGAACAACTCTCTCCAAGGGCTTTTCAGCTAAAATCGAAGGGGCGAGACATTAATTTTTAGTTGGCCAACACAAAATAACCATTTATACCCGTAACAAGCGTCAAATAATTGTCAGCTTATTTATATTTAGTCTAAATAAGTTGCTTTTTCCTGCTATCCTATCTATATTTGTTTACATATATCAAGGCAGTATAGACTTCAACCAATTTATTGGTTGGCATCCTTTAAAGCCTGCACCTTTTAATTCATTGGTCATGAAGAAGTTACCAACTTTCCATCAAACTTTTGAACTGCTTTTTCAGAGTGAAGAAGAAGAGGTGGTTTATTGCTACGAATGCCAATTGTTTCATGTCCACTATGGCACGGTATCCCTTGATCTGTCGGAATCAGACCTAAAGATAATGATCCAAAAGCTCCGCTATTATCTCTCCATGTACCAGGGAATAGTTGCTCCTCATCAGCGTTGCATTGAGGTCGACACGCCCTACATGGGCATCCGCCTTTTGCTCTCCCCCTTTGACCTCGCTACCTTTAGCAGTATCCTGGAAACGGCCAAGGCGAGCCATGAGACGCTCAAAAGACAAAGAAAGCTTAACTAAATCTATATTGGAAGTACCAGGCACCTGCAGCTACAAGAAGTCAAATCTTACATTTCTCACAGAACAGTGTTTTGATAGTGGTATTTCTAAGTATTTGAAATTCCAAATTCACCCAATTACACCAGCGTTCTTGATTTAATTCCAAAGCTTTTAGATAGACTTCCTCATAGGCGTCGATATCCCCTTTATCATTATAAAAATTCAAGGTTTTTAAAAGAAGAAAAATCGCATCTTCATTCAATTTTTCATCAGCAAATTTAGCCAGTAAATAGTCATTGGTCATTTGGTACATACTACACCAATTAAAAAAGAGGGCCAGGTCGATCTCATCCTCAATATTTAGCGTCCTAGGTTTGAAGTAATCAACAATAAAATTGAATGACTTTGATATATTTATCCCATCATTGATCTGCCCAAAGTACCGTATGAAGGTGAGGTGTAAATTGAGTGCAAGCTCATCTTCCAAATCCTCGCCTACTAAACCCTGAACGATGGAAGGGTGAATCACATTTGACAGCCTTTGCGAAGGTACATCCCATGTATTGATTAACCAATCACTAACAAGCGTTTGTAAATGCAAGAGATTATGGATCGCATCATTAGAAGGCTTTTCTTTGCGGGTCATACATGCATATAAGAACTCCGTTACATGGTGCAAATCAGCTTTATACATCTTCGAAAATAAAGCAGCTGCATTTTGGCTTAGCTCAGGTTGCGACTTAATCGCTTGAAATACAGTAGCTTCAAAGAGGAGTTTGGGTAATAATATATTTGATTGATACATTTTAGCAAGTGCCGCATTAGCTAGAGCATAATCCCTCTCAGCGATGGCGGTCCTCAAATTCAAGGTGATTAAATCCGCTTGACTTGCAGCTTCTGAAACAGTCCCAGAATAATGGATTATCGCTTTTGCTTGCCGCTGAATATAAAGGAGGGAATCCCATGAAAGTGTATTGTCATTAGAAGCAAGCAAAGACTTCAAAGAATCTTTCGATAAGTCAATGAGATCATCCCTAAAGAAATACCTAAGTTGAAAGTACATCTTATCCCAATTCTCCTTAGTATCAATACGAATTTTTGCCTTACCTACCTCAATATGATCTAGTAGGTGTTTTTTGATGAGCTGTGCGCGGGCATTATGCAACTTTGTATTGCCCTCTTCACTTCCTTCAACTGAACTATAACTCCTAATCTCAATGGAATGTACCTCATACTTCTCTCTATCTATTTTTGGATACTCAACTGGACTTACTGCATTTGAGTGAAAATCATAGGATAACTCTATCGATTTTAGAATACCACTTTTCATTAACTTCACATTGCTCAAGTCATTAATTCTAGGGCTAATGGCCCTAAGCTGATAAGCTTTACTTGGCACTTTTCCAGGTACAAGATACTTACACTTCTTTCCATCTTTTATCAAAATAACAGCAGTAGAAATAGCTTTATCAGCCAATACATCTGGAATAGAACCCAGTGACGAAATGATCCTGTAATCACTTTTTGCACTATTCCTTTTTAGTATATCTTCCTTATAAACAGGCTCTAACAGGATACCATCGTGTATGGGTGAATAATCTAATTGATTATAAACATCACAACTAAACTGTCCTCTGCGAAGCACATCTATTGCAATTCCATCTCTACTACCCTCAAAGATCTTGTTGAAGTAATCGATATTATGGTAGTAAAAAAGCACCTGAGTACCAACTACCGCTATAGAATTACCCATATTAGCTACTACATTAGAAAAGGAATCCCACTCATCTCCACAATCTTCTTCAGCTTCTACTAATCCAAAAGCATCACTAGACAATTGTCCTTTAATCTTTATTCCTTTTTTAGCAAAGACTTGGGTGGCATAAATGACATTTTCACCTTCCCCAAGCTGAAAATCAATATCTGCTAACGCATAATGCGAATTAATCATATTAGCGTAATGCCCAGGGGAATTTTTCCAGGCCAAGAACATATCTTTGGCGATGGATCGCAACCTACTTTTCCTCAATGGAATAAGTACTTCTTTGGATTGTAGAACATTCTCTCCTACTAGATCAAATTCAAGACCCTTAAAATACTCAACTCTTTTAGCTGGCGTCGATAATTCCGTTTTACCTTGATAGTGACTTAACTTTTTGTGATAAGCCATATAAGTACTCTGACATCTAGCGGCCTTTCTCAAAATAGCATTCCCAAGCAAGGGATTAAGCCCTTTAGACACTCTGAGTTCGTTAAGGTGCTGAGTGATTTCCTCCCTAAGAATTGTAGCGTAAGACCCAGGTATTTGTGCAAATGTGGGAAGACACCCCAATATGGAAAGAAAAAGGATAACGATGATTTTCATACTCAAATGTCCCTCCTTCCTAAGCCATGAATCCACCTAAATGGGCCATTAAGTCTGTGCAGAAAGCACAAGACCTGGTCACTTGGAGCAGGCTGGTTTTGCAAAAGCCAAGCTAAAATCGCTCTATTTTTATGGCTACAGCTAATATGGCTATAGCTAATATACATTGATCCCTAAAGCCGCCAATGTCTCCATATCCAAATGCCCCACTGGTAGTTTATTATCCTTTTGGAATTGCGTGATTCCCGCTTTTGTTTTTGCGTCAATGATAGCTCCTTCACCAGCATCATATCCATAGCTGGTCAGGGTATTTTGTATCTTATGAACCAAAGTACTGGTTACCTCAGCATTACAGAGCACTTCTCTCCACTCTGTATACTCATCCTGTGTTATAAGCTCCTTACCAATTTCTACCAGCTCAAAGTTCTTTGATTGCGTGGTATCCACTAATATTCGAATCTCTTCTGTAACCGCGGGTACCTCAACTAGGCACCAGACCAAACAATCATCAGGATTGGCAGATACACAATTTTTATCTGCCCTCTTCTTTATCCATTGAGTAGAAGCAGGTTTGATCTCTACCGTTCGAGTTTCTACATAGACATCTTCTGTATTTTCATCCCCTGTATATATAGGATAAGGCTCAGAATAGATGGTATCAATTTGGGGAGGCATCAGACATTTCGCGTAGCACTTCCCATCTTCAAAGTCAGATGGATCCAGACTGGTAGGAGCAGATTGGCTAATCGAATCTTGATAGGTGAAGTTACATTGACACAAAATCGGAATGATAAGCATCAATAGAGAAAGCGGTTTAATTTTCATAAGCTAGCGTGTTGTTGCATTAATAATACCATAGCTAATATAACATTATTTTGATAGGCGTAGAAATGTTTGGGCAAATAAAAAGTATTCCTCCCCAAGAGGCTCAATTCGTAAATCACCTTCTACCTAATTCCAAATATCACACAATCAAGCTCTTACACTATTTCCCCTTCCTATCTTGGATTATTTCCCTCCTTTTCTAGACAATTCTCCCCCTCCTAAACATTGACTTTCTCCCATATTTCGCGCTTATTTGCACTTTAGTACACTCATACCTCTCGAACTTACAAAGCACCTCAATAAGACGATTTGAATGCTTCCCCCCCCGTGAAGTCATTCACAAACCCTAGTATTTCTTCCTACATCAGGTAGGGTAAGGAAGGTCTAATTGTTTATAGCATTGACACATTTAACTATACACAGAGAAGCTATTTAAAAACTCCATTAAATAGAATACCAAATGATTGACACCTTAAATCAGATTATGGAAGATGGGTACCAGAGAAAATTGATCCATCACTTTGCACACACTAAACCCAATCAATCCAAAAGCACATTAATCATCAATGATCAAGAACTGACTAATTTTGGCTCCTGTAGCTATCTAAATCTGGAAAACCACCAGGCCATCAAACAAGGCGTTGTAGACGCAGTAACTAATTATGGCACCCAATTCTCTTCATCTCGTACTTACGTCTCCATTAATCTATACGAAGAACTCGAAAACACGCTGCAGACTATTTTTGAAAAACCACTAATTGTCTCCGCAAGCACTACACATGGGCATTTGGCGACCATTCCAGTCATCGTAGGTAAGAATGATGCGGTCATATTGGATTTACAGGTACACTCCAGCATCCAAATGACGGTTCAGCAGCTAAAAGCAAAGCATATTCCCATACACATCATCAAGCACAATTGTATGGAATCGCTTGAAAACAAGATCAAACACCTCAATACTAAATATGAAAAGATTTGGTACTTCGCAGATGGTGTCTACTCCATGTATGGAGATTATGCCCCTTTTGATGAACTGAGTCGCCTGCTTGATCGATACGAGAAATTTCACTTATACATCGATGATGCACATGGCATGGGATGGACAGGGAAAAACGGTTGTGGTGTAGTGAGAAGTCATATGAAGCATCACGATAAAATGGTACTGGCAGTTTCGCTAAACAAATCCTTTGCTACCGCTGGCGGATGTATGGTATTCCCCAATAAAGCAATGGAGAAAAAGGTGCGCAATTGTGGTTCCACTTATATATTCTGCGGCCCTATTCAACCCCCCATGCTGGGTGCGGCTATCGCATCCGCAAAACTGCACCTTTCAGAGGAACTCAAAAGCATGCAAGCTGATCTGAAAGTATTGATTGATCATACCAATAAGACTATTGAAAGACTAGGTCTTCCCCAATTTCGCCCAACGGATAGTCCTGTATTTTTTATCCCCGTGGGTTTACCCAAAGTTTGTTACGATATACTTGGTGAGATGAAAGCTAGGGGATTTTACCTCAATTGTGCCTCTTTCCCTGCGGTCCCTATGCGAAGAAGTGGGATAAGGTTTTTAATTAGTACCGCCCTAAACAAACAGCAGATTTCCGCCATGCTTAGGGCTTTATCAGAGGTCTATGTCAAAATCATTCAGGAGCATGGCTCTAGCTTTGAGCAAATTGCTAAAAATTTTAGAATCCCTGCTTTTAAGGTCAATAAGGAAACCTTTAAAATCAAGCAACTCCATCGTCCTGAAGCACTTCAAGTCATTATCAAAAACTCTATAAAGGAATGTGAGCAAGCCGAGTGGGATGCTATATTTGGACACTCAGGTACACTCAACTACAGAAATATGACGACGATTGAAGAGGTCTTCACGCAGCAAGAGCTTCCAGAAAATAAGTGGGACTTTTCTTATTTGACCGTCAAAAATGAAGATGGAGACATCGTGCTTAAAACATTTATCACCACTGCACTGACCAAAGATGATATGTTTGCTCCTGGCCATGTATCCGAAAAAATTGAGGAAGAGCGAAGGCTGGGCCTAAAATACCACCTGACTTCTAAAACCGTCATTACAGGTTCCTTGATTACCAAAGGCAATCATGTCTACATCAATTTTGAAGATGACAATTGGAAAAAGGCATTGCGCATCCTAAGCGATTACCTGGTCAAAGTCCAGGATCAAAAGGAAGCGACTAAAATCATGATTAGAGATTTCTATGGACCTCAATGCCAGAACTTCGAAACAACGATGTTTGAATTGGGCTTTTCCAAATTAAAACTGCTCGATAATATGGTCCTGAATTCCTTAAACTGGACAACAACTGATGAATACCTCAAAGGACTAACTAAGCGCTATCGCTATGATGTCCGTAGAGAAATCCTAAAGTTAGCTTCCAATTTCATCACCACCTTTGAAAAGCCCAGTGATGAGCAGACCCTATTGAAGTACTACAAGCTCTATGAAAGGGTTCATCAGAGATCACGCGATCTAAACGTATTCAAATTGCCATTCAGCTATTTCAAAGCCATGAACGAAAATCCCGATTACGATTTTATTCAGTTATATCTCAAAGGGGAATGTATTAATGGAAATCCAGAGGATGCTCCAGTTTTGGTAGGGGTCATGTTTAGCCATAAAAGCAATTCCTCTTATGATGCACTTATTGTGGGCTTAGACTACGAGTACGTTCGCAGCCACAATACCTACAAGCAGATACTATATCAAACCATGAAGCGAGCCAATTCCTTAAACTGCGATAAGCTGGACTTGGCATTTACAGCAGAATTGCAAAAGAAAAAACTTGGTGCAAAGCCCACAGAAGTATATACTTACGTTCAGGCTAAAGAACATTATACCCATAAACTTCTGGAGGCGATTTAAAAAATTATCCTACTCACTCCAACAGGGCCGCCCACACATGTGCGGCCCTACAGATAATTATTTATCAAAGCTTCACGCCCTTTGCAAAGGCAATAAAAAAGTCCAAAGCTTCAGGGTTCCGCATAGCATCTTTATTGGCGGCTTTGTCAATAGACATCCCCAAGAGAATTTTCTTAACTGGGGCCTCAAGCTTTTTTCCACTAATGGTGTAGGGAATATCTTTGACCGCAACAATCTCATCAGGTACATGACGGGGAGAGTATTCGCTTTTGAGGTTCTTTTTGATGGTGTCGATGAGTACCTTATCTAGCTCAAGACCATCTTCCAGATGCACAAATAAAGGCATGTAGTGCCTACCACCGCTCAATTCCAAATTGACGATCAAACTGTCTTTGACGCTTTTGATTTTATTGACAGAGCGATAGATTTCGCTGGTCCCAATTCTTACCCCTTGTCGGTTTAGGGTAGCGTCTGAGCGACCAAGAATAACCAAGCTATCCCTTGTAGTGATCTTTAGCCAATCGCCGTGGCGCCAAACACCAGGAAAATGCTCGAAATAGGAAGCGCGGTAGCGCTGATGATCTTTGTCGTTCCAAAAATAGATGGGCATGGAGGGCATGGGTTGCACCACCACCATCTCTCCCACCTCATCCGTCAAAGGTTCTCCTTCATCATTCCAGGACTGCATATGACAACCCAAGCCGCGACACTGGATCTCTCCCTCATAAACTGGGCGAATGGGGCAGCCACCAATGAAAGCC
The DNA here is from genome assembly GCA_038529855.1 of Bacteroidota bacterium. Taxonomy (GTDB): domain Bacteria; phylum Bacteroidota; class Bacteroidia; order Chitinophagales; family Saprospiraceae; genus JBCBDH01. The sequence goes on from JBCBDH010000068.1 coordinate 8,105, forward strand.
GTACATACATCTGTCCCACCACTCATTGAGCAGAGCCAAAGGTCTTTTTTGATGCTGGCATAAACCCAATCAAAAGCTTCTGGCGGAAGCGGGGAACCCGTGGAGCCAATGGAGCGGAGTGCGGATAAATCAAATTGGGTACCAGGCTGAAGTTCTTTTCGCATACAAGCCACCAGGAATGGGGCGCTGGTCCCAAAGTGATTGATCTTGGCCTGCTCTGCAAACTTCCACATCGCTTCCATGTCTGGATAAGCTGGGCTGCCGTCGTACAAGACGATAGTAGCACCCACCAATAGCGATGCTTGTACAAAATTCCACATCATCCACCCCGTTGTGGAAAACCAAAAAAATCGCTCTCCTACTTTTACATCATTGTGGAAAGTCAAGTATTTTAAATGTTCCATCAATACCCCACCGTGGGAATGGGTAATGGCTTTGGGAATCCCTGTCGTTCCAGAGGAATACAAGACCCAAATGGGATGCTCAAAGGGAACGGCCTCAAATTCCAATGGGGCATTGGTCATTTGAAGACATTCAGACCAAAGGGCACAACCAGGTATCTCTTCTCGATCAAATTCTTCATCCAAATAGGGAATACAAACCACTTCCTCAATAGAGCTGATTCGTTGGCGAATCTGATTGACTACCTCTGTCTTGAGATAGGGCTTACCATTATACGTATATCCATCAACGGCAAATAAGACCTTGGGGCGAATCTGCTCAAAGCGATCAACGACACTGTTTACCCCAAAATCTGGCGAACAACTCGACCAAACGGCTCCAATAGCATTAGTTGCTAAAAAGGCAATGGTCGCCTCTGGCGTATTGGCCAAAAAGCCAACAATCGTATCGCCCTTTTTCACCCCTTTCTTTCGCAACCAAGCAGCCAAGGCAGCCACCTTAGTACGCAAATCCGCCCAGCTCATCTCCTCTAGGGGCTGATGTTCGCTGTGATAAATAATGGCGGGATAAGTAGTATTCGCTTTTCGAAAAATATGCTCAGCGTAATTCAGTTTGCTTTTTGTAAACCAACGATAGCCTGGCATTTCCTCCCCTTTGAGTACTTTCTCATAGGGATGATGCGATGCGATATCAAAGTAATCCCACAAAGAGGCCCAAAAAGCTTCCAAATCGCGAACCGACCACTCCCATAATTCGCGATAGTTTTGGAAATCCAGTTGATGATTTTCCCGCAACCAATCCATGTACAATTGGAGATTTGACCGCTGTTTCAGGGAATCGCTTGGTTGCCAAAGTAAGCGAGGACTTGCCGTTTGTTCGTTCATAAATCGCCGTTTTGAAGGCTTCAAAAGTAATAAAATACACGGAGTAGTCCCTAAAAATCAGCCCTCCTTTTGAACGATTTGGCTTGGTCTGGGTTAGATATTTCGATAGGCTGATGCGATAATTTTATTGTTTCTGACGTTATTATTCAGAATGCCAATTATTCCGCTACTTGTCCAGGCATTATTTTGCTTTTCCAGGTAGGTGATCGGCACAACCAACGATGAATCAAGATAGATTAAAGCTATGGATCAAGTCAATTATAATGGTCTACTAAAAAACCTGCCCGACCCTTTATTTAGTGCCCATAACAGAGCTTTTCGATATGGCGATGGCCTATTCGAAAGCATGCGAATGTTCGAGGGATATATTCCCTTGCTCGACCGACATGTTTATCGCCTGATGAAAGGTTTGAAAACACTGCGATTTGAGCTTCCCGCTCATTATGGTCTCGATTTTTTCCAGACAGAGATTCAAAAGCTTATTTCCACCCCAATCAGTGCCAGGATTCGACTAAGTGTTTTCCGCCAGGCAGGTGGCTTGTATACCCCCATTAGCAATCGACCAGCCTTTTTAATCGAGGCGATCCCTCTCGAAAGCAATCGCTACGAATTTGCTCCTGAAGGTTTGGAAATTGGCCTATATACTGACCATCAGCTACCCTGTCATCCCCTATCCAATTTGAAGGCCAGCAATTCCCTGATTTACGTCTTGGCCTCAATGTATAGAAAAGAAAATGGCCTAGGTGAATGCATTCTGCTCAACCACAAAGGCTGGGTAGCTGAAGGCTGTAGCTCCAATGTCTTTTTAGTAAAAAAGGAAGCCCTCTACACACCTCCGCTCTCTGAAGGCATCATCCCAGGCATCATGCGCGAGCTGGTTATCGAACGAAGCCCCCTTCCTGTCAAACAAATCCCCATCTACCCTGATGAATTAGAGACCGCTGATGAGATTTTCCTGACCAATGCTGTACAAGGAATTAAGTGGGTAAAAAGCTACAAAAACACTACCTTTAACGCGACAGTTAGTAAACACATCTCACAATTGGTCAATCAACACCTGCATGAAGAAAATACTCGTTGCTAATCGAGGAGAAATCGCCCTGCGAATTATGCGTACAGCCCGTAAAATGGGCATCCAAACCGTAGCCGTTTATTCTGAAGCCGACCGTTTCGCTCCCCATGTTCGCTTTGCTGACGAAGCGGCGCTACTCGGCCCTCCCCCATCCAACCAGTCCTATCTGCGAAGTGACAAAATCATTGAGGTCGCCCAGGAATTAAGCGTAGATGCCATCCACCCAGGTTATGGTTTTCTGAGTGAGAATGCTGATTTTGCCAGGGCGGTCACAGAAGCTGGAATCATTTTCATTGGCCCCAAACCCCATGCAATTGAAGTGATGGGTAGCAAATTAGCAGCCAAGGAAGCGGTCAAAGCTTATGATATTCCTATGGTGCCTGGAACAGATGAAGAGATTACGGATGTAGATGAGGCCCGTAAGATCGCGGAGGAGATTGGTTATCCAATCCTGATCAAAGCTTCTGCGGGAGGTGGAGGCAAGGGGATGCGGATTGTCGAAAAGGCAGCAGATTTTGTCAATCAGATGGAGCGAGCGATTAGCGAGGCGAAGTCCGCCTTTGGCAATGGAGCCGTTTTTATCGAAAAGTTTATCAATTCTCCCAGGCATATTGAAATTCAGGTACTTGCTGACACCCACGGCCATGTCATCCACCTATTTGAACGGGAATGCAGTATACAGCGCCGCCATCAAAAAGTGATTGAAGAGGCGCCTTCCGTTGTGCTAACCCCTGAAGTCAGAGCCGCCATGGGCAAGGATGCTACTAAAGTAGCACAGGCTTGTGACTATGTTGGTGCGGGAACTGTAGAATTTTTGATTGATGATCAACTCAATTACTACTTCCTGGAAATGAATACCCGCCTACAGGTCGAACATCCCGTGACCGAATGCATCACTGGGCTGGACTTGGTCGAAGAACAGATTTACATCGCCCAGGGAAAGCCCCTTTCCGTCCAACAGGAAGACCTGCAAATACAAGGACATGCCCTCGAACTAAGGGTCTATGCAGAAGATCCAGAAAACGACTTTCTTCCCAGTATTGGTCAGCTCATTCGCTATCAAGGGCCTCAGGGCGAAGGCGTTCGACTAGACGATGGCTATCAGGAAGGCATGGATATTCCCATATATTATGATCCCATGATTTCCAAACTCATCACCTATGGCAAAGATCGCCAGGAAGCCGTTCAACGCATGCGCCAGGCCATTGCGGATTACCAGATCGAAGGCTTGAGTACGACCTTGCCTTTTGGACAATTTGTACTGGGGCATGAAGCCTTTCTAAGTGGTCATTTCGACACCCAGTTTGTCAAACGCTATTATACCAATGAGGTGTTGAAGGAAAAGAGAGCAGATGATGCAGCCATCGCTGCCAAATTAGCTTTAAAACTTTTGCTGGAAGAAGGGCAGCAGCTCAAAGTCGTTGACCACCCAAACTCTAACTGGACCAAACAAAGAAAAGTTTAGGACGCAGATAAGCGAAGCAGCTCCGTTTTTAGTTTTTCTTCTAAATCGCGAATGCTGGAATACTTCAAATAACGATGCCCTCGTACATCAAATTTGACCTTATCATCTTGGTGAATGATCAAAATGACAGGTATACCTACCCCCCAGGCATAACCAACCTCCAAGTAGACATTGGCATTGGCACCAGTCAGCTCCGCGACTACATATTCCGCCTTGGTGATTCGCTCCCTGACCCAGGCCATGATATCGCCAGTAAAAGCTTCCAGGTCTGCCCTTTCGCAGAGAAAGCCAGCTGATTTGACGGCTCCTTGTATGCCATAGTGGAAGATATCGTCAAAGGCATCTGCAAAGGGCATGGCGACAAAGATGCTGCGTTTGTGATCAGAAGTGTAGCCAACGGAGCGCAATCGCTTTTTAGAGGCGTGGTCCATACCTCTCATCAGTCCTTGCCCACGAGTGGGAATAACCTGCGAAGGCAGTAGTACTGCCAATTGTTCTTGCAAACGGGCAGCGCGTTTGGAGTTGAGTTCAGCTATTATAATTTGCTCTAAATCAGGAGGGTATTCGCCTTCTTTTACTCCATCAATCAAACCCGCAAGCAAAGATTCAAAAGCTTCTTCCTCATCCAGACCATAATTGGCCCCATGAAGAGTCAGGATAATGGTGCTGAAGGACTCCTCCAGGGCTTGCAAACGACTGAGCGATTCCCGTGAAAACTCTCGGATTTCGCGATACCTAAATTGCTGTAATTCCTCAACGCCAATGAATAAAATACGGCGAGCAGCCGCGACGGATTGTTGCTCAAATAGTAGGACCTCATCAGCAGTGGGAAGTTGGTCAAGCACATGGCCATCCTGTTTTAATGCCTGGATAACTTTTCTATCCAGTCCATGAGGTTTTTGTGCATATTTGAGGAGGAGGATATCTCCAGCTAATTGGAGGGCATCTTCATTGACAATATTGATTTGTATCCCTTCCATAATGGCATTTTGGCTTAATCTTTCAGACGAATCACACAGCGATCTGCTTCCATGACAACTTCCAATTGGTCGCGATATTTGAGCCATTTAAGCAACTCTTCGCCCAAAAAGTCTTTGCGCCATCCCTGCTCCACTTTTTGGTCAAAATAGTTGAGATCGGTCTTCATCTTTTTGAAAGAAGAGCGACTGAGCAGGAGGTCAGGGGCTAGTTTTTGCTCGTGGCAATGATAGTTGATCAGCAATTGTAGCAGCTCCATGATGGTCTCCTTCAAATTGCTTTCCTGATGATTTCTGGAAACGCGCTTTAGTACGGCCTCTTCTTCTTCAGAAGGTTTTTGATGATACAGCCCATTGAAAGTTTCCCAGTGCTGTTTGATGATAAAATCTGGAATCCGTCTATGATTTTTTAAAGCGCCTCGCCCAGAACCAATGTGACGTACGATGGGAGCGATGTATTTATTTTGAAGGACCATCTCCTTGGAATAGTCCTTTTTAGCGGCCATTTGTCGACGCCAGCGGTAGAGGCGGATTAAAAAGAGCTGTTCGCGAGTGGCGAGATTTTGAATAAGGTTATTGCTGAGGGCTTCCTTATCGGGATCGGCATGATAGTAATCTTGCGATTCGAGTTTCTTGCACTCATCCTCTACCCAATCCTCTCGATTTAGCTGCTGTAGCTTTTTGCGGATTTTGTCCCAGAGTCTTTTGAGGTAGATGACATCATTTAGGGCATACTGAAGCTGTTTTCTATTGATGGGTCGACTTTCCCAGTCTGAAACGGTATATCCTTTACTAATATGAACGCCTAATTCCTTTTCCACAATCTTTTGGAAAGAAATGGGATATTTATAGCCAATGAAACCTGCGGCCAACTGAATATCAAAGGTATTGCTGGGAATGATGCTGTACAATTGATGCAGCAAACGATAGTCATTCTCTCCAGCATGGGTGATTTTGACGATCTTTGGATTTTGGATCATCTGCAAAAAAGGCTGGATATCCTTGAGCTTCATGGTATCCAATAGGTAAGTTCCATTTTCCGTACAGACCTGTATCAGGCAAAGCAAGGTATAGAAACGTTTTTCCCCAATAAACTCTGTATCAAAACCCATCCAGCTAATCTCCTGATTCTCAGCAAAAAACTGTTCAAGTCCTGATTGATCTTCAATAAGGGTGTAATTACTCGTAAGGGCACTCATTCTGTGAAGTTGTAATATATCGCTCAGAAATTCAAAGGTAGTGGAAAAATTAAACTTAACAGATTAATTATTAACGAATATGCAATTTGAGGTCTAGCCGACAGCTATTTCCTAGTTTTAACAATCTCTGTTATCTTCACAGCGTTTTATATTGCAAACAAAAGCTCATTGCTTTGTCCTTATAGAAGTAACCAAAGAGAAGCTATCTCGTAAAATCCGATTACAAAGAAACGCATATGAACCTTTCAAAAACGATCAAGCGCCTTTTTCTCTTTCTATTCACGCTGATCCTCCTCCTAATCATTACTGCCGTCGCCATTCCTTACTTTTTTAAGGATGAATTGCTACAACGCCTCAAAACAGAGATCAATAAGACCATCAATGCTGATGTAGAATTCAGTGACGTCAATTTGTCCCTTTTATCCAGCTTTCCAGATTTCACCTTTGGAATAGATGACTTAAAGGTCACTGGAAGAGGAGAGTTTGCGGGCATTGACTTAGTCAATGCCAAGTCCACTGCTTTTGAATTAGATATACAATCTGTCATTAATACGGATGGCCCCATTGAGATTCACCGCGTTGATCTGGTCGATCCCAAAATTCACGTGATCGTTGCTCGCGATGGCAATGCCAATTATGATATTGCCCATCCGACCACTGACACCACCAGCAGCGAAGAACTCAGTTTTCTAGTCGAACTTAGCTCCTACACTATCCAAAACGGCCATTTTATCTACGATGATCAGCTCGGAAACATGTATGCAGAACTAGTCGATATTGATCATTCAGGGAAAGGCAATTTTACCCAGGATGTGTTTGATCTAGTGACCCAAACCCAAATTGAAGGTATTACCTTTCGATTTGATGGGACCAATTATTTGAAAAAGGCCAAGGCTGATATGGATGTCACCCTGAATATTGACAATAAAAATGCACTATATACCTTCAAGGAAAATGATATTCGACTCAATGCCTTACAGCTGCTGATGGACGGAAGCGTTAAATTAGATTGGGACGCTGTCGCCCTAGATTTGGATATCAAGGCGCCACAAAATGAGTTTAAACACCTTCTCTCATTAATTCCCAGTGCCTATACTGCAGATTTTAGTGAGGTAAAAACCAATGGTCAGTTTCAATTGGCTGGACAGATCAAAGGCACTTACAAAATGGACGGCTCTGGGTTTCCAGGTGTCAATATGAATTTGGGCATCAGCAATGCCGATTTCCAATACCCTAGTCTTCCTTTAGGTATGAAAGACATTCAGGCACAGGCCAAAATCGTCAGTCCAGAAGGCAATAATTTTGATCGCATCAAGGTAGACTTAGACCGCTTTCATTTTCAGCTTGGCGACAATCCCTTTGACCTAAAACTCAAACTCCGCCAACCCATCTCTGACCCCGACATTGATACACAGATGAAGGGAAAGATCAATCTGGCCGATCTATCCAAAGCATTACCAATGGAGGGCGTCAAAGCATTGGAAGGTAT